>JAFZLK010000067.1 GCA_017551515.1 Bacteroidales bacterium
CGTCATTGTTGTTCCCGCACCAAGGTTAAACTGCGTGAACTTAATACTAATAGCACCTGAGTTGGTAGATGCTATATCTCTTATTATGTTTTCGTTTGCGCTATAGTTACCACTTGAACCACCACTATCGTAAAGATATGCTGCCGGGTTATTTTCCGAAGAACCGCCAGACGGACAGGCAATCTCGAAAGTATTACCTGACGAACCAGCTTGATTAAGCCTGTATTCTGGTGTC
Source organism: Bacteroidales bacterium (assembly GCA_017551515.1). Lineage (GTDB taxonomy): Bacteria > Bacteroidota > Bacteroidia > Bacteroidales > ML635J-15 > Bact-19. The sequence goes on from JAFZLK010000067.1 coordinate 236, forward strand.
TGCGCCAATGCTACCGTGCAGGCCGCCATGATAGCGACAAGCACCATTATTAATCTCCTATTCATTGCCGTACCCTTTCATTGCGTTATACATTTCCGAAATTTCCTTGTTGGAATAGAATCCTATGATGGTGTTTGTCTTGCCCACACGGTAGAAATTGCGGTGGTCGTATGGCCTTTCGTAGTAGAATTCAGCGATATTTACCTTTCCGGGTTCAATCGACTGTACCATTCCTGCCTTTTCACCAGTTTCAGGATCCTTGTAGTAGAGATACTCAAAATCATCAATCTTCTGCTGCATTTCTGGTTCAGCGATGTACCACGAATAGTCGAGTTCGTAGTTCAGAAGCTCGAGGATCAGAGGAGTTTCCTTCTGCAAGCGCTGTAAATGTTCAAGGCTGTATGCCTTTTCCAAGCGCGGGTCAATCTGCACTGTCTGTGCATAGCTTATGCCCGATACCATCGTGACAATCAGCAAAATAACAAACTTCCTTTTCATATTCATTTTATTTATTATTTACCATTTAATAATTATTCTCTCTATCTCTATGACAACTTAAAAGTCGATTTCGTTGCCTGAGATATTAAAAATTTTTTAATTTTTTTTAACTTCAACATTTATACTATTTTACGCAATATAAGACTGCAAAGTAAATTAAAAAAATTGAATAAATGTTAATTAATTTTAAATTTTGTTAATATTTTTGACAAACAACTGAAAATTAATAATTTAAGATTAAAAGATTCAGGGATTTGAAATTTCTATGTTTTTAGGTTCGCAATGTATTGCTTTCCTAAAAATATATGGTGTACAGGTTGGCAGACAAACACTCTATTTTTTCTTCTTCTGGTTTTCGATTATCTTGAAGAGATATTTCTCGAAGTTTTCGGCTGGCGAAGGTGCTGGTGACATAACCAACATTCCATGCGGATCTATTAAATAATAGGTAGGGTATGCTCTAACATTATAGTCGGATATGACCTTGCCGTTTATTTCGGCAAAAAGAAAAGTCCAGTTGAGCGAGTTGTCGGCAATGAATTTTTTCGCCTTTTCCTTGTCGCTATCTGTGAGGATTGTTACGAAAATGCACAAGCCCTTGTAGCGGCTATAAATCCGTTTCAGGACATCGAACTCGGCGGCAGATGAATATGTCTGTGTGTTGGCGAACTGAAGGTAGAGGTATTTACCTTTGAAATCACTAAGCTTCATCATGTTGCCCATTGTGTCTGGCAGTTCGAACGGCAGGGCTACGGTTCCCTTTGCCATTGTGAGCGAATTGTCGGCAATGTTCTGAGCGATTTGCTGATGTATAGGATATTCAGTTGTGATGTAAAGCGAGTCGAGCGTCAACAGCAAAGGAAGCCATTGCAGGTTATCGTTGGCAAAGGCATCGTTAAGACCTTTCAGCATGACAAGCTCACGGAATTGTTTGCGCTTGTGCTTGGGATTAGAACCTATAAGCTTGTGCAGCAACGAGATGCTATGTCCGTATGTAATTACCCTATATAAGTCATCACCACCAGGCGAAACAAGGTAGTTGTCGAAATAGTTGTTGTAAATCGAGTTGAAAAGGTCCATGTAAGCAGGATTGTCGTATAAAACATCTTTGTTCGAATAGTAGGAATATACCAATGCTGACTCATAATCGCGCTTGGTAACCATTTCCTTGAGTGCGGCAATGCGGTAACGGCGATACTGTTGAAAATATGTGTTGTTGTATTTCTTGTATCTTGCGTTTATATTATTAATAAAGGTATCGACATCGGTTTTCAAGCCGTTGACATATAGTTCTTCCATTTTCAAGTTGTAATAGCGGTTGAAATAGTAGTCAAAATCCATAATGAGATAGTTGAGATCGCTTTCCTTCATGTTCTTTATGCCTAGCTGCATTTCTGTAGGCTCGAAATACGAATTGAAAAGTTCCGCGTTCGTCCTCTCAACATATTCTGGCAGCAAAAGTTCGTAATTGCCGTCTGGTTCGGCATAGAAATACACATAGTATATACCAAATTCGGCAAAAATGTATGTAATCCTGTCGATTCCGAAATCAGCTTCAAAATTTCCTTCGGCATCCACCTTCAGACGAAACACCTCCTCTTTCATGTAAGTTATCCTGTCCTGATAGCGGTAGAATATCAGCTCGCTGTTGGCATATTCTTTTGCATTGCCGAAAACATGAGTTGCATATAACGACGAAAGCGAAAGCCCGAGCAGACAAAACGAACAGAGCAATATTTTCCTTATATAATCACGCATAATATCAGTTTTTCCAAAATGCAAAACTAAAATTTAAGTTGAAACTACAATGCAATATAATGCTAATTTTATGAAACGGGGAATGTTGAAGGAAAGATACTAGGGCTGACGCCCGTTTCTAATGTTCAAGTTTCTATGGCTTCGCCGTTTCTAAGTTTGAATGGCTAACGCCGTTTCTAAATTTATAGGTTTAACTTCGTTAAGGGCTACTTGTGCTGCGATGCACTGAGGCTCTCGAAGTGAGCACAGTCGAAGTACGCAGTTCTATGGCTGCGCCGTTTGTTTGTTTCTGATGGTTCAAATTATATTTATAATATATCTCTTAAAATCAACACATTAGCTTTAGTTTTTGAATTTTTATTGTTTTTGTTAAAAAAGCCTAATGTTCAACTCAACAATATACTCCAACGAATATAATAATTATATATTATGCATTATTTGATTGATGTAAAGATAATTTTTGTGCGAAAAATGTAAAATTTTGCTTTGTAGTGAAAAAAAATGAATATACCTTTGTCCTCGATTTCGCATTCTTCATTAGTGAAATTTATTGTTCGACATTTAAACACAAAAGGAAGCACAACGGCTTCCTTTTGTTGCTTTTATGCTTGTATGAAATTACTTCTTCATTGCTTCTTCGACTGATACAGCCACAGCTACTGTTGCGCCTACCATAGGGTTGTTGCCCATACCGAGGAAACCCATCATCTCAACATGTGCCGGAACCGATGACGAACCTGCGAACTGAGCATCGGAGTGCATACGTCCCATGGTGTCGGTCATACCGTATGATGCAGGACCAGCAGCCATGTTGTCGGGATGAAGTGTACGGCCTGTTCCACCGCCCGAAGCAACCGAGAAATACTTCTTACCTGCAAGAATTCTTTCCTTCTTGTATGTGCCTGCAACCGGGTGCTGGAAACGAGTCGGGTTGGTTGAGTTGCCTGTAATCGACACGTCAACGTCTTCCTTCCACATTATTGCCACGCCTTCGCGAACATCGTCGGCACCATAGCAGTTGACCTTTGCACGCGGTCCGTTGGAATAAGCCTTGCGGCGTACTTCCTTTAGTTCTCCGCTGTAGTAGTCGAACTCGGTCTGCACGTATGTGAAACCGTTTATTCGCGAAATTATCATAGCAGCATCCTTGCCAAGTCCGTTGAGGATAACGCGAAGCGGATTCTTACGTACCTTGTTAGCCATTTCGGCAATCTTAATTGCACCTTCGGCAGCGGCGAACGACTCGTGACCTGCGAGGAAGGCAAAGCACTGAGTTTCTTCGCTCAGCAGACGAGCTGCCAAGTTGCCGTGTCCACGACCTACCTTGCGGTCATCGGCTACCGAACCTTTTATGCAGAATGCCTGCAATCCTTCACCGATTGCCTCGGCGGCTTCGGCAGCTGTCTTACATCCTTTCTTGATTGCTATTGCAGCACCAACAACGTAAGCCCACTTTGCATTTTCGAAGCAGATGTTCTGGGTTTGTTCGCACTCAAGGTATGGGTCGATTCCGTACTGGTCGCATATTTTGTTTGCTTCTTCAATCGAAGCTATGCCGTATGAGTTGAGAACCTTAGTAATGTTCTCCATGCGGCGTTCTTGACTTTCAAATTTTATATCTCGTATCATAGTTGATAATCATTTATAGGGTTATTATTCAATTCTAGGATCGATAAATTTCACTGCGCCCTGTTCCTTTGAGAAACGACCATAGCTTGCAGTTGCCTTCTTGAGTGCTTCGTTTGCATCGGTACCCTTCTTAATGAGGTCCATCATAACGCCAAGGCGAACAAATTCGTAACCGCAAACTTCATCATCTTCGTCGAGAGCGATCTTGGTAACATAGCCTTCGGCCATTTCGAGGTAGCGAACGCCCTTTTCCTTTGTTGCAAACATTGTTGCAATCTGCGAACGCAGACCTTTGCCCAAGTCTTCGAGACCAGCACCTATTACAAGTCCTCCTTCGGAGAATGCAGACTGAGTGCGTCCGTAAACAATCTGCAGGAAAAGTTCGCGCATAGCGGTATTGATGGCATCGCAAACGAGGTCGGTGTTGAGAGCTTCGAGCAAAGTCTTTCCTACAAGGATTTCGCCAGCCATAGCAGCCGAATGTGTCATTCCCGAACATCCGATAGTTTCAACAAGAGCTTCCTCGATAATACCATCCTTTACATTAAGCGTAAGTTTGCAGGCTCCTTGTTGTGGTGCACACCAGCCGATGCCGTGTGTCAAGCCTGATATGTCCTTTACTTCCTTGACCTTTACCCATTTGCCTTCTTCAGGAATGGGAGCCGGGCCGTGATTCGGACCTTTTTTCACGCAACACATATGTTGCACTTCGTGTGAATAAATCATAAATCGTAATATTTTAAATGTTAGCAGTTTGAGTTACATGGTAAAAAATAATAGTCTCCCGACCTATGCAAAAATAGGTAAAAATTAGACACAAAATGTTATATAGCAGATTTTTGAATGTATATTTTTTAACAATCGATGTTAATGGCTACGTCAGTTTGAATGCCTGCGGCGTTTGAATGGCTTCGCCGTTTATAAGTTTCTATGCCTGCGGCGTTTCAGGGTTTCTAAGTTTAACTTCGTTGAGGGCTTCGCCGTTCTATGCCTGCGGCGTTTCAGGGTTTCTAAGTTTCTACGCTACGCTGTTTGAAAGTTTCTATGCCTACGGCGTTTCTATGTTTCTATGACTGATGCCCATTTCTATGTTTAACTTCGTTGAGCTAAATGTTCAAAAAATCGTAAATCGTAAATCCAAAATCGCCAATATTATTGTATCTTCGCAACCGCTAATTACAAACATTTGTAGTAATGGAATATCGTGAAGAAAAAGATACGATGGGGATTGTTAAGGTTCCTGCCGACAAGTATTGGGGAGCACAGACGCAACGCTCATTTCAGAATTTCAAGATTGGTGGACGAATGCCGATAGAAATAATACGCGCTTTCGCAGTGCTGAAAAAATCAACAGCTAAGGCAAACGAGGAACTTGGCAAATTGTCGTCAGAAAAGTCGGAATTAATTGCAAAAGTATGCAACGAAATCCTTGATGGTCAGCTCGATGACCAGTTTCCGCTGGTAGTTTGGCAAACGGGTTCCGGAACGCAGACTAACATGAATGTCAACGAGGTGATTGCTAATCGTGCTCATGTCATTTCGGGCGGAAAACTTACCGATGCGAAAAAAGTAATGCATCCCAACGATGATGTGAACAAGAGTCAGTCATCCAACGACACTTTCCCTACTGCAATGCACATAGCGGCAAAGCAGGTCATTGAGAGGAAAACCATTCCAGCTATCGAAAAACTTCGCAATGCTCTCGATGCAAAATCCAAAGAATTTGCTGATATTATCAAGACGGGGCGAACCCATTTCATGGATGCTACGCCGATAAGTTTCGGACAGGAATTTTCGGGCTATGTCTCACAGCTCGAACATGGACTTAAAGTCTTGAAACACAGTTTGTCACATTTGTCGGAATTAGCTATAGGTGGCACGGCTGTCGGCACAGGACTAAATGCTCCGAAAGGTTTCGATGAGGCAGTTTGCAGGCATATTTCTGCCGAAACAGGTTTGCTGTTTGTTCCTGCTCCAAACAAGTTTGAGTCGCTTGCATCGCACGATGCTATTGTCGAAACCCATTCAGCACTGAAGCAACTTGCTGTAAGTCTTGCAAAAATTGCTGGTGATTTGCGTTATATGGCAAGCGGTCCTCGTTGCGGATTTGCCGAAATATTAATACCCGAAAACGAGCCTGGTTCATCAATTATGCCGGGCAAAGTCAACCCTACGCAAATCGAAGCGATGACAATGGTCTGTGCACAGATTATTGGCAACGATACAGCTATAACCATTGGCGGAATGAACGGCCATTTTGAACTTAATGTGTATAAACCGCTGATTATAAAGAATTTCTTGGAGTCGGCGAACCTTATGGCAGAAGCATGTGTTTCGTTTACCTACAACTGCGTTTCGGGAATCCGTATAAACGAGGTAAAGGTTTCGGAGTACATGAAAATGTCGCTTATGCTTGTAACTGCCCTGAACGAGAAAATTGGTTACGAAAAGGCGGCAATCATCGCAAAGACGGCTCACAAGGAGAACATTTCGCTTCGCGAAGCAGCATTGAAAACGGGCTTTATATCGGCAGAAGACTTCGATTCAGTAGTTGATCCGCGTAAAATGGTATAATCGGTTTTCTTGTTTTGACAAAAAAAAATAATTTTGCGCAAATTTTTTTTGCATGTGCGGAATAACAGGATTCTACTCGATAAGGCATAATCAGTTCGCCACTCAGGAAGAACTGAAGGCAATGACCGACAGCATAGGACATCGCGGTCCCGATGCGCAAGGTCATTACTACAACGACTATGTGGGACTTGGTCACCGCCGTCTTAGCATCATTGACCTTTCTCCCGATGCCAACCAGCCAATGGAATCGCATTCGATGCGTTACACTTGTGTCTTCAATGGCGAGATTTACAATTATATGGAAATCGCATCGGAACTTAATATCGAACTTAAGACAAATTGTGATACCGAGGTGGTTGTAGAGGCTTTTGCTGAATGGGGCATCACCTTCGTAAACAAGCTGAACGGAATATTCGCCATCTGCATCTACGACAAGCAGGAACGCAAGATGTACCTTTTCCGCGACCGACTGGGAATAAAACCGCTTTTCTACTATTGGGACGGCGAAAACTTTGCTTTCTCATCGGAAATAAAATCCTTGCTGAAAATCCGTAAAATTCGCGACGGAAGACAACTTAACAATGTAGCAATCAGTGGATTTCTTAATCTTGGTTTTATTCCAGAGCCAGATACAATTTATTCCAGCATAAAGAAATTCCCCAGCGGAGAAGTCGGCATTGTTTCAGAAAATGGTTTCCGTTCCGAAACTTACTGGGATGTTGAAGGCATAATACGCCGAAATGTGATAACCGACTACGAAGAGGCGAAGACGCGCATCAGGGAAACCTTGGAATCTGCGGTTAAGATGCAGCTTATGAGCGATGTTCCTTTTGGTACTTTCCTTAGCGGTGGTATCGATTCTAGCCTTGTTACAGCAATTGCATCCAAGGTTTGTCCGAGCAAACTTAACACTTTCTCAATTGGTTTTGCCGACCGTAAGCACGATGAGTCGGAGTATGCACAAAAGATTGCCGAATATCTTGGAACATCTCACCACAAATATACCGTAACCGAAAACGATGCCAAGGAACTTATAGGTGATATGCTTGATTTCTACGATGAACCGTTCGCCGATTCATCTGCAGTTCCTACAATGATGGTTTCGAAACTGGCAAAGAAGGATGTCACAATGGTGCTTTCGGGAGATGGTGGAGACGAACTTTTCCACGGTTACGGGGCTTACATTTGGGCGAAAAGGATGAATAGTTTGGGCAAAAAACCAATCAAGCAACTCATTGGCGACATATTGAGCATTTCTCCGTCCGACAGATATAAGCGTGCATCATACATATTCAAGTATAAGAATAAAGAGCATCTTAAGAGCCATATTTTCTCGCAGGAGCAGTATCTTTTCAGTGAACTGGAGCTTGCTAAGTTGCTTAACGGAAATTATGTTGATGCAGGCGTAGAGCAGGATTACTCCAACTATGTGCGCAAACTTACACCCGAAGAGGCACAGGCGATTTTTGATATTCGCTACTACCTTAAGGACGACTTGCTTGTAAAGGTTGACCGCGCATCAATGAAGTACGGGTTGGAATGCCGAGTGCCGATTCTTGACCATAGACTTGTGGAACTTGCATTGAATATAAGTCCTAAGTTTAAGATTTCCAACGGAGTGCAAAAATTCATACTGAAGGATATTTTGTACAATTATGTTCCGAAAGAATTTTTCGACCGTCCAAAAAGTGGATTCTCCATACCTTTGGAGCGCTGGTTGCAAACAGACCTCTCGTATCTCATCAGCGACTATCTTAACAGCGACATTATTGTAAGGTATAACATTGTAAATAACGATGAAGTACAAAAGTTGATTAAAAAGTTCAATGCAGGACACGGATATTTGTATAACAGGCTCTGGGCGCTGATTGTCCTGCACAAGTTCTTGGTAAAGAACGAAAGAATGGAGTAATTAAGCTAAATACTTCTTCTTGCTGAAGACACTTTGCAATTTCATCTTCAGTACGCCAAAAACAGCCTCACCGATAATTCCGCCACTCATCTTCGATGAGCCTTTCTGCCTGTCGGTGAAGATGATGGAAACTTCTTCAATCTTGAATCCGTGTAGCCATGCCTTGAACTTCATTTCGATTTGGAAGGCATAACCAATCATCTTTATATGGTCGAGATTTATGGTTTCCAGCACTTTGCGGTTGTAGCACACGAAGCCAGCGGTGGTGTCGTTAAGCTTCATGCGCGTGATGAAGCGTACATATTTTGATGCAAAGTAGGAAAGAAGTATTCGTTTCATTGGCCAGTTGACCACATTTACGCCAGTCTTATAGCGCGAGCCAACGGCTACATCTGCACCTTCCTTGCATGCTTTGTACAGGTTTTGCAAATCAGCAGGATTGTGCGAAAAGTCGGCATCCATCTCGTAGATGTACTCGTAACCATTTTCAAGACACCATTTGAAGCCCATGATGTAGGCTGTTCCAAGTCCGAGTTTGCCACTACGTTCTAATATGAAAAGACGTTCGGGATATTCCGTCATTAGTTTTTTCACTACATCGGCGGTACCATCAGGAGAACCATCGTCAACAATAAGTATGTCGAACCGAGTTTCAAGACCAAATACAAAGCGAATTATTGCCTCGATGTTTTCGATTTCATTGTAGGTAGGTATTATGACGATGTTTTCTTTCATAAGATAATTCTGTTCGCAAAGATACAATATTTTTGATTAATTGTTTTCTGGCGAAAATTCTAATTTCATTCCGCATCATTGGAAAATTTTTCATTTGTTTCCGCCAAACTCCATCAAGTAAGTCTTTATAAATTCGTTAATTCCTCCATCCAGAACAGCTTGCACATTTCCAGTTTCGTAGCCAGTACGCAAATCTTTCACGAGTTTGTACGGTTGCATGACATAGTTGCGAATCTGCGAACCCCATTCAATTCTACGCTTTTGTCCTTCGATGCGGTCACGTTCTTCCTGCTGCTTGCGCAATTCGAGTTCATACAACTGCGATTTCAATAAGCGCAAAGCGTTTTCGCGATTTTTCAACTGTGACCTGGTTTCCATATTTTCGATAACAATGCCTGTAGGTATATGCTTCAGTCGCACTGCCGTTTCCACCTTGTTGACATTCTGACCACCCGCACCACTGCTTCGGAAGGTATCCCACTCGATGTCGGCAGGGTTTATTTCAATATTAATGGTATCGTCAACAAGCGGATATACGAACACCGATGCAAACGAAGTATGGCGCTTGTGCGCTGCGTCGTATGGCGAAAGGCGAACAAGACGATGTACGCCGTTCTCGCCCTTCAAGTAACCGTATGCATATTCGCCCGACAAGCTCATTGTCAACGACTTGATGCCAACGCTATCACCATCCTGACGGTCGATAATCTGAACCTTGTAGCCATTGTCTTCTGCCCAGCGAGTGTACATACGGTAGAGCATATCCGCCCAGTCGTTGCTTTCTGTACCTCCAGCACCCGAATTTATGTTAAGTACAGCGTCAAGCACATCTTCCTCACCGCCAAGCATATTCTTCAGTTCGAGATTCTCAATCACCGAAATGCACTTGTCGTACTCGGCATCCATTTCGGCTTCGGTAATGTCGCCAGCCTTGAAGAAGTCGTACATCACTTCGGTATCTTCATACTTTGACAACACAGCATCGTACTCGACTATCCACTTCTTTACATCGCTGATTTTTTTGAGTGTGGCTTCTGCATTTTCGGGATTGTCCCAAAAGTCGCCAGCTTCGGTCTTTTTGTTTTCGGTTTCCACAAATTCACGCTTGGCATCTATGTCAAAGATACCTCCTCAGAGCCTCTACGCGCTTGCCGGCTTCTTTAATCTTCTCGAGTGTTACCATTATGCATATTATTTAATCGTAAAAAATTATTGACAATTTACGATTTACTTTCTGAAACTAACAATTTGAAACAACTTCAAACAATTTCAAACTACCACAAACTACTTCGTGAACACCTTTACATCATCCAAGAAATATTTTCCTGCTACTCCTATAGGACTTTCAAACTTGAAGGCTATGCGGATGTTGCCTAAATATTGTGCAAGGCTAATATCACCGGAAATAGCCCAGTCACTTGATGCAGCAATGTTGGCTGGCAATGGTGTCCAGTTAGTGTTGTCGGTTGAAATCATGGCTGTCAAAGTGTTGCCACTTGTCATCATTCTGGTCTTGAAGCTTAGGTAGGAGTTCGCCTGAAGCGTGATTTCTGGGGTTATAAGCCATGTTTCGTTCTCTTCGGCATTGTTTCCGCTTATGCTCAGTATCTTGCCTTCGGTAGCCTCCTGGCATTTCCACTTTGCTGTGCCCTGACGAGCTTCGTTTTGCCAACCATCATCAGCAAAATCGCCAACAGGTGTTGCATCGAAATTGTTTTCAAATATCACATCCACATCACCGAACCTGCGACCTGTAAGCTGAACCTCATCGGTGTTGCGCAAGTAAAGCTGATATTCGGTATTGTACAGTCCAACAATAGCCACAAGCGAACCGCTTCCTGCAGGAATTGTGTCGCCAGCAAAGTTGGCATAACCGCTGGTGCGGACTATCATGGTGTTGCCATACTCGTCTTCAATGTAGGTATTTACAGTTTTCAAACCTTCCTTGTCGGCGTATGTTGTGCCAACATATTGTTCTTGGAACTGAACCTTGCGGAACTTGACAAGCTTCCCAACATACGAACCTGTGCCAATATTCTCAATATCAACCAATTCTGGCTCTAGGAAGCAACGAGTTTTCAGCTTTACAATGTTGTTGTCAACATGAACGGAGTCCAACTGTATCATACCGCTGTAATCGCCAAGTACCAAGCCCTTGAGGTTTACGCGGACATAGTCGCCTTCGTATATTCCTCCCGACGAAAGCAGATGTAGGTTGATAGCCTTGTCATCATCGGGACCACCTTGCAGGTAAGCCGACTTGTAGATGTTGCCAATCTTGTCGGACATGGTTATGTAACCGAATACGGAACAATCCTTCGTAAACTTATATGTTCCACCGCCAGCAGCAACAAGCGAATCGTAGATTTCCCACAATTTTGTGATTGTAACGGTGTCGCCAACAGGTACTTCGTTAACTTCTGGTTTGTCGTACTTGCCCTGAATGCAACCGCTGAACATAAATGCTGGCACTACGGCCAATGCTATTGCTAATATTTTGATTGTGTGTTTCATGTCTTTTCGTTTTAAAATTATTCGCATCTGTCACCATCCATGCTTACTTCTTCGGTTGAACGGATAAGTATCTGATAGGTTGTGCTTGTTCCTGTGTTGCTAGTTCTGATGTAGCGAGTCATAATTCCCACAAGGCTTCCGTTGCCATTTGGCAAAGGCTGTCCTGCAAAGTCGGCATAGTCGCTGTTGCGGGCAACGAGAGTATTGCCGTCACAACTTGTCAAGTTACGGTTTTGGGTTGTTGAGCCGTTTTCCACTGCGTATGTTAGTGCGGTGTCGCTTGCAGCAAACTGCACATTGTTGAGTTTTACAAGACGGCAGTCGTAGTAGGCAGGATTTTCAATGACCTGAGCCATAGTAACTTCTTCGGGAGTTAGCGGCACATTGGGTTCCTGCAAAATCACTTGCAACGAAACATCTTCCACATCCACGAAACTTATTTCCATCTTACCACTGTAGTTCACAATCTGCCCGCCCTTGAGGTTTAGGCGCACACGGTCGCCAACCTTTACTAAACCAGCCTTGCCGAGTTTGTAAAGATTTATGCCTCCTGTTGAATCCTGAACGTAGGCTTCCTTGTAAATGTTGTCGTGGCTGTCGTCCATGGTGATTGTTCCGAACAACATATAATCGTCTTTAAACTGGTAGTAGTCGCCACTATCGGCATGCATCTTGTAAATGTCCGCAATCGTCAGGATATGATCCTTATCCAACTCGGTTATTGCCGGAACATCGGGTTTTTCGCAGGAGCAAACAAGTGCTACAGCTGCAAAAAACATTGGAATTATTATGGTAATTATCTTTTTCATCGTGCAAATGTTTTAGAATCTGAAATATAGGTTTACAAAGTAATTTATTCCGTACATATAGTAGTACTTGTTGGGGAACTTGTCGATGTTGGTCTTGTCGAAGCGGTACTGCTCGAATCCGCTGGTTGCAATCTTCCTATTGTTGGTGACATTGGAAATGCTTGCAGTGAAACCGAGAGTATATTTGCGTTGTATTCTCCACGATTTTCCACCGTAAATGTCGAGTGTAAAACCGCCTTTCAACTTTTCCTGTCCGAGAATTTCATCAAGTTGCGGGTCACCAATGACATAAATATCGAGTGCCTCAACGGTGTGCTTTTCGGGATTGATTGTTACATAGTTTTCATCGAAATAGTTGGCATTTGCACCTACATACCAATATTTTGGTGCAGAATATTTCACGCCGATTGTTGCAGCGAGTTCTGGATTTCCACCGATGTGATAGTTCTTGATGTAAACGGTGCGGTCGGTTGCCAAAACTTCGGAACTATTGTCCTGAGTTATCGTTACCGATGGACGGCTGTTGTACATGTATCTTCCGTAACCCAAGGCAGCGGTTGCCGTTACTGTCGGAGAAATCTTCACTTCGGTTCCAAATTCTCCGCCGTAGTGAACCTTGTTAACGCCAGTCATCAAGTAGTTGACGAAAGTGTTAAGCTCGTCGTGGTAGAAACTTGTTCCTTCGGTTCCATTGCGGAATTCGGTGTAGTAACCCGTAATCTTCAACTGGAAGTTTGGCGAGCGATAGAAATAACTGAGATCGGCTGAGTAGATTGTTTCGCTCTTAAGATTTGGAACAACATTGTCGCGAGTACGAGGCGAAACATACGCATTGCGGAAATATGGTGCGCGAGTTAGATATGTCGCGTTGAGTAACAAGAAGTTACGACCTGTAATCTTGTAGTTTACACCGACTTTCACAGCATAGTTGAAAAATCTCTGATGCTCGGATGCTCCGTACGAGCCATCGGGGAACTTACCATTACGCATCTTACCATCACGCCAGTATTCGGTATAGGAAAGTTTCAATGCTCCGAAAAATTCAACCTTTGAATATTTGAACTCGGCCTCGGCAAAAGCATCTGCCTTGTGAATGTTTGCATAATAGTTGTAACCAAAGAGGTCGCCCTCCTTCTTCACCTGATTAGGATTGTCGAGGTCGCTCTGGATGTAGTTCTCATCGTTGAAGTCGCGTTCGGCAAACTGGTCAACATCAAGCCACCAGTCGGCACCGAGAAGGTCGTCGATAACCTTGAAATAATGCGTCTGGTTCATCATGTAGTTCACACCTGCCACCATCTTTATCTCGTCGGTAAAAATCTTGCTCAACCGCGATGAGAAATCGAAACGGCTAATGTCGTTGCGCCTTTCCTCGATGATGTACTTTGCACGGTTGCCAGTAATGGAATCGCCAGTGCCACCAACATTTGTAACCGTATAGAGGTTTTTCATGTTAGCAAAATAGAACTGGTCCCAGTCGAGAAGCTGTTTGTTTTCGTCGTTCTGCCATTCGTTGGTAAGCTGGGCGAACATATTTGCATCGTCTTCGTAGTATGACGGGAAATTGCGGTAGTAGTCGGGACGCGGGTCTGGAGCGTCGTACCAGTTGAGGGCTGTTGTTCCACCGCGGCCGAACATATACGATGCCGATGTCTGCAATTTCATTGTATTGTCAATGTCCCAGTAGTGCGAAAGAATTATGCGTGGCTGATGGTAGTATCCTACTTTGGCATTGCGCGCCTTGCCGTTCTGGTAGCCCCAGTTGGGATTGTAATAGTTGGATCCAATCAGCTCGTAGGTTTCGGCAGTTGCAGCCGCCGACCTTCCGCTACGCGATGGCGAACCGTAGATGGTAAGTCCCAAACTGTGATGGTCGTTGAATTTCTTTTCGGCACCGAAGAAATAAGCATAGCCCTCGTAGAATGTGCCGGGGATGTAGCATTTCTGAGCCAAGCGTGTTGATGCGGCAGCCGAGAAAGCCCAACCGTTTGCCATAAGTCCGGTACTGTAGGCGGCCATTGCCCTGTGGCGGTACGAGCGGTTTGAGTTGGCATACGATACGCTTCCGCCCTGACGGAATTCCGACACGCGGGTGGAAATGTTGGTAACACCGCTAAGTCCGCCAAACGAATAGTCGGAGAAATGCAATGCCGATGTGTTTGTCTTAAAGCGCATTACATCGTTAAGACCGCCCCAGTTGCTATATACGGGGCGGCCGTTTTCGGCATCGTTCACATAGATTCCGTTCATAAGCACCTCGGCGTTCTGGTTGTCGTATCCGCGGAAACGGAAGCGAGCCTGTCCGAAAGTGTAGCCGGCGGAGTTTACATAAACATCCTGCGACGACTGCAACAAGGTGGAAATATCGTTGTCCTGAGAACCTTCCTCGAGTTCCGATTCGGTAAGTGTGATTGTTGGAACCGATTGGTTTTCAATATCATCGTTATTCCTTGTGGTATCTGTCTGGGCATAGGTTGCCGACACCGACAAGCACACGAAAATGAGTGGTAAAAATTTACGCTTCATACTCGAAATTAAAAATGTGGGGACAAATTTAATTTTATTATTTGGGATGTGGGAAAGAAATTAGGAAAATATTTTGGGGAAGGGGGTTGAAGATTGCTTACACGAGCTAACCATCGAATTCCGCTACGACCTAAAATGGAGGGAATTTTGAAAATGATTTTCGCTCTTATGCAATAAACGACTGAAAAAATCGTTATAAATTCATGGAACAACAAAATCACACAGCAGAGAGCATCATGGAGCTGATTGAACAGCTTCCAAAAGAGGAGCGCAATAAACTCCACAAGTTATTGACGGATATTCCAGAGGTTACTTCCGAGCTTGAGGAATACCTGACAGAGCAAAGGTTTTCCAGTGGTCGTGTCTGCCCTATATGCGGGGGCACCCATGTCCAGCGGAACGGACGGCGCAAGAGTGGCGCACAGAAGTTCATATGCAGGGACTGCGGGAAGACATTCTCCATTACGAAGAATACCGTGTTCAGCGGGACACGCAAGGGACTTGAGGTATGGAAAGAATACATGGACTGCATGTCGGAAGGCTTGAGCTTGGACAAGAGCGCGGAGCGTTGCGGAATCTCACATCGGACGTCATTCACGTGGCGGCACAAGATATTGGATGCCTTAGGGAAATGCACGGATGGCGACAGCCTGACTGGTATAGTCGAGGCGGACGAGACATTCTTGCCAGTATCTTACAAAGGTGACAAGTCCGCATTCGAAGTCAAAGCTGCTGGCAGAAAGCCGAGGGAAAGGGGCGGCGAGAACCATAAGCGGGGGCTTTCCAATGAGTTGGTATGTGTGCCGTGCGCCGTTGTCCGCAAGGGCGGCGCATTGAGCAAGGTGGCAAAGTTAGGCAAGTGCTCAACAGAGGCCGTTGAGAAGGTGCTTGGCGGCCATGTATCGAAAGAGGCAACTTTATGTACGGATGAGGATGCCTCGTACAGGAGATTCTCGAAAAGGAATGGGAACGACCTTGTTCAGATAAAAGGCGGCAAAGGCTCTGTGAAAGGGATATACCATATTCAGCACCTGAACTGCTATCACTCAAAGCTGAAATCGTTCCTTGCCGCTTTCAAAGGGGTGTCATCCAAATACCTCAACAACTACCTGACATGGAACAATATGGTGGTGCATAAGGGAGGCACTCTAGCGGAGAAAACTCGCCGATTGCTGGAGAATGTGGTCGCCGTCCTATTCGAGGAAACCTGCCGTGCAGTACCTTTGAAACCTTTGATACCAGTGCTAGTGAAAAATCAGTCTTAAATGAAACTATAGCGATGATTTTTGAAAATAGTAATTGCAATTTTACCAAAATTCGTAATTAATTATAAGGTCTGAAACATTAGATTTTAATATCATTACTAAATAATTGACACTCTTAACATTAAACAAGATTCGTCCGTTTTTCCAACATAAAATTTAATGATTTTGTCCGTTTTTCCAACATTTGAGATCGGAGAACCGAAAGTCAGCATTGGTGCGGTTAGTGCATTCGGTGATAATTTGACATTAAACAAATCGGTATTATGAAAAAGGTAAAAATAATCGTCTGCAAACTATTCCACATATCAACCTATTGATTATTTGCTTACCTTTGTCGCTTGTAAATATTTAACTAGCGATAAATGGGAAAACACATATTTAAAAGAATAATAATCATCACGTTAGCACTTGCACACCTGCTTACCAGTAATCTTTGTGCACAAGAATCAGACCCCAACTGTCTAAGCGGAAACTGCAACGACGGATACGGAGTTTACAGCCTCGATGGTGGTGACCGCTATGTCGGTTTTTTCGAAAACGGCAACTTCAACGGCTATGGATCATACTTTTTTAGCAACGGCAACATGTATGTCGGCAATTTCAAGGATGGCGAAGCCAATGGACAAGGCACATACATTTGGGTAGATGGCAGTCGATATGTGGGACATTGGCAGAAATGGGAACGCCACGGAATTGGAACAGAATCCGACACCGAAGGAAATTCAGAAACAAACATATATCAAAACGACGAAATTGTAAATGACGACATTAGCGGATGCATCAACGGTGACTGCATTTCGGGATACGGCGTTTTCATATACAATGACGGTTCTTATTACGAAGGTGATTTCGTTCAGAAAAAGCCCAGCGGACAAGGTTTGCTTGTGAAAAACGATGGTTCCATATACAATGGAGAATTCAAAAATGGAAAGTACAACGGCTATGGAATATTCATAAATCCCGACGGTTCGGAACAGGAAGGACTATGGGAGGAAGGTCGTTACCTTGGCGAAGTTACCAATCAGTACGGCTGTATCAGCGGCGACTGTGAAAACGGATACGGCATATATATTTACGATGACGGTTCATACTACGAAGGCGCATTCAAAGACGGAAAACGCCATGGACAAGGCGCATTATATACCGCCGATGACGAAATCTTCGACGGAGCATGGGTCGATGACGATGCAAACGGATATGTAATGGCAACCTACAAACCCGAAGACCGCAACGGACTTGCATACTACAATGGCGACATGAAGGGAAGCGTCCTTGATGGATACGGTGCCCTTATTTGGAGCGATGGCTCTGTATATTACGGACAGCTTAAAAACGGTTCTCGCCACGGACAAGGAGTACTAATAGACACCGAAACCAACAAGAAATACTCAGGCATCTGGAACGAAAACTCGTTTGTAAGCGAAATGGACGAGAGTCAGTTCGATGTCATCTTCGGTTCGAAAAACGGATTCGGAATAAAGCTTATCGCCAACGGTCGCTACTATGGAAATCTCGTCAACGGCGTACCATCTGGAAAAGGAATGCTTGACCTGTACGATGGAAGCAGTTATGTCGGCGATTTTAAAAATGGAATGCTAAACGGACAGGGAACGCTTGAGAACCACGACACCGGAGAAAGATACATTGGTGAGTTCCACGATAACGAAATGACAGGAAAGGGCGTCCTTTACCACGCCGACGGTTCAAAAGAGGAAGGTACATTCAAAGATGGCAAACTTGCAATCCAGAAGACCGAAGATGTCAGCGTAGCCAGACCAATAGTGACATGGCTGGCTCCATCGCAAAGCGACTTATCCACTACCGACAACAAACTTACTGTAAAACTTTGCGTTGCCTCAAAAGCAAGCATCGATGAAGTTTCCATAACGGTAAACGGAGTAGTAAAAGCAAAAAAATCGAACAGAGGCTTTACCGTAGTTTCAAGCCAGTGCGACTATACTTTCGAATATGAAATTGACCTCGAACCCGGACAAAATGAAATAAAGGCAATCGTCAAAAATGCTGGAGGAACCTCCACAACCGACTCGCGCCGCGTCACTCTCAACAAAAGCGACAATGTATCGAGCGAGAAACGACTTGCTCTTGTCATTGGCAACGGTGCCTACGAGAATATCAGCACACTCAACAATCCTGCTAACGATGCCAGACTTATGGGAGAAACATTAGGTTCTCTCGGCTTCGAAACAATGGTGTACACCGACCTTTCGCAAAACGAAATGATTTCCAAAATACGCGAATTTGGAAACAAACTTGCAGAACAGAAAGCAGTAGGCTTATTTTTCTATGCTGGACACGGCCTGCAGGTAAACGGCGAAAACTACCTTGTCCCAGTTACAGCAAACATTACAAAACAACAGGATGTTGAGCTTGAATGCGTAAACCTGAAGCGCATACTTGGAGAAATGGAATATGCACAAAACGACCTTAACATCATAATCCTTGATGCCTGCCGCAACAATCCATTTGCAAACATGAGAGCATTAAACTCCGGTGGTCTTGCTGCTGTAAATGCACCAAGAGGCACTTTCATTGCATTTGCAACTTCTCCAGGCAGTGTAGCATCGGACGGCAGTGGAAGCAATGGCCTCTACACCGAACAATTGGCTCAGGAAATAACCCAGCCGGGGACAAAAATTGAAGATGTCTTCAAGAAAGTTCGCTCAAGGGTTTACGAAATAAGCCAACAGCAACAAATTCCGTGGGAAAACTCCTCCATATTCGGTGATTTTTATTTCAAAAAATAATAAAGCAAAACAATAATCCGCATGAGAACTTTGATATTATTTGTTGCAGTCCTATTTGTCACGGTTAGTACTTATGGACAGCATTTTACTGGTTGCGTTGTTGATACCGTAGCAGCAAAAAGCCTACCCGAAAAGGCATCAAATACACGCGATGTTTATACCAATCTGCCTAAAGCAGTATCGCTACAGAAATGGACGCCTGTCCCTGGAAACCAAGGACAAACTGGTACATGTACTGCATGGTCGTCAACATACTGCATAGCAACAATGGCGTGGGCAATGCGCAACGGAATAACAAACCGCAAGAAAATCACCGAAAATGCATTCCTTCCAGCATATACATATGTCAATATACTTAGGCAAAGCACACAAAACTGCGCCGCTGGTACCGACATCGCCGATGCTTGCGCATGGCTAAAGAACACCGGTTCGGTAAAACTAAGCGAATACCCGCAGAATCCCGCATGTATAAACACATCAGATGTTCCTACCGCATGGAAACAGAAAGCAGCTCAAAATAGAATCCTAGGATTCACAAAATTGTACTACCAATGGGCAGGCGGTTATTCGTACAAGGTTGAAAAGGTAAAGAAAAGTCTCGCCGAGGGAAAGCCAGTGCTCATAGCATTCAACTGCGCATTTTCGTTCTCTAACAGCAGCGGACTAAGAAGCGACGGTCTGTGGGTGCCAGCCAGCAACGAACAGGCAACACTCAACTACGGCGGCCACGCAATGGCAGTAGTCGCATACGATGACACAAAATTCAACGGAGGAGCATTCCTCGTTCAAAACAGTTGGGGAACCGACTGGGGACTCAATGGTTATTTCTGGATTACATACTACCATTTCGCATGGTGGGTTTACTATGCTTTTGAAATTAACACGCAGATAAACAATGCAAAAATCGATACAAACACAGACAATCTCGACTTCTCCACAACCTTCTACGATTATGCCGACAACAACGACTATAACTACGACTACAATAACAAAGACAATAACAATAATTACGACTACAATAATAACAAAGACGATAATAATGTAGATTACACCTACGATGACCTAAATCTCGATGATTTCTTATCAGTTGACTACGACTACCTTGACAATTTTGTTGATGGCGATGACTATAAATCCAACGATAATGACAATGACAACAATAACAACTATTCTTCGTACAACATTCTGTATCAAGATGGTGACAATGGCGCATGGCAAGGTTACAAGACCAGCGACTATACTGCCGAAGACTACAGCTATATGGAAGAAGAAAGAAAGTCCCGCAATTCTTCGGCATTCCAGTATGTAAGCAACATATCTTACGAAGATAACATGAAACACATGAACGAAAGTCTCGGAATAAAGGATGCGCCAAAGAACAACGCAAAGGACCGCGGCGTAAAGGTAATTAGCGTTGACAAGGTAAAGACTCCCGACGGAAACAAGGTTGACATAAACAATTTTGCAGGAAGCATAAGCATTATTCTTGGCGACAACACTGCAATGCAGGGCACCGTTCGCGACAAAACAATAAATATCACTAAATCATACCAATCGGGAACCTACTTCAGAATATATGTAGAAAACAATTCGCCGGCATACGTATATGTATTTGGAACCGACCTAACCAACGAAGTATACAACATATTCCCTCAGTGCCGACTGATAAGCCCGCTGCTCGACTACAGCGACAGCCGCATAGCAGTCCCCGACGAACGCCACTTCATTCAGATGGACAACCAGACCGGAACCGACTACATTTATGTACTTTACAGCCGTGTTCCTCTCAATATCGATGAAATCCGCAACCGCATGGCAAAGACTTCGGGCGACTATGCAGAACGACTATTCAAGGTTATGGGACCAAAGACATTCTCCCTTGACGAAGCCAATGTATCAGGAACTTCTACATTCAAGTTCGATGCAAAATCCATAAAAAAGCAATGCCTCGGTGCTGTTATAAAAATCAACCACATCAAATAGGGCATCCTGACAAGACATAAAAAACAAAAAAGTGAGGTAGTAAATACTACCTCACTTTTTTAATAAATCGAGAGTCTTTTAGTCGATGAATTTCTTTACTTCTTCGTTTACAATGTTTGCGAAATCTTCTACCGACATCGAACCCATATCGCCTGCGCCTTGCTTGCGAACCGAAATCTGACCGTTTTCCTGTTCCTTTTCGCCAACAATTAGCAGATACGGAATTCTCTTCAATTCGTTGTCACGGATCTTACGACCAATCTTTTCGTTTCTGTCGTCGATGATTCCGTTTACATTCATGTCTTTCAACTTGTTGATGACTTCCTTTGCATAATCGTTGAACTTTTCGCTGATCGGCAATACTACAAACTGGTTCGGAGCAAGCCAAATCGGGAACTTACCAGCAGTGTGCTCGATAAGAACAGCTACAAAGCGTTCCATAGAACCAAACGGTGCGCGGTGAATCATAACCGGACGGTGCTTCTTGTTGTCGTCGCCAACATATTCGAGTTCAAAACGCTCCGGCAAGTTGTAGTCAACCTGGATTGTACCAAGCTGCCAACGACGACCGATAGCGTCCTTTACCATGAAGTCCAACTTAGGACCGTAGAAAGCAGCCTCACCATATTCTACGCGTGCAGGAAGATTCTTCTCCTTGCAAGCATCGATGATTGCCTGTTCGGCCATTGCCCAAACTTCGTCGGAACCAACATATTTGGTTGTGTTGTTGGGGTCACGGAGAGAAATCTGTGCTTCAAAGTTCTTGAAATCAAGAGCCTTGAATATGATTTCGATGATTTCCATAACACGAATGAATTCTTCCTTCACCTGATCCTGACGGCAGAAAATGTGAGCATCGTCCTGAGTGAACGAACGAACGCGTGTAAGTCCGTGCAATTCACCCGACTGCTCGTAGCGGTAAACAGTACCGAATTCAGCAATACGCAGAGGCAAATCCTTGTAGCTGCGTGGGCTGTTCTTGAAAATCATACAGTGGTGAGGACAATTCATAGGTTTCAGCAAGTACATTTCGCCTTCTTCTGGAGTGGTAATAGGCTGGAACGAGTCCTTACCATAGTGATCCCAGTGACCGGATGTTACATACAAAGCCTTGTTTCCGATATGCGGAGTCATTACCTGCTGGTAGCCGTAGCGCTTCTGGATTTTCTTCAGGAAATCTTCGAGACGAAGGCGCAATGCGGTACCGTTTGGCAACCAGATAGGCAAGCCCTTGCCAACCATATCGGAGAACATGAAAAGTTCGAGTTCCTTACCAATTTTGCGGTGGTCGCGCTTCTTGGCTTCTTCGAGCATGGTGATATATTCTTCCAACATCTTCTGCTTCGGGAAGCTGATACCGTAAACACGGGTAAGCTGCTTGCGAGTTTCGTCGCCACGCCAGTAAGCACCAGCCAGGCTCAACACCTGAATAGCCTTTACATAGCCTGTAGATGGAATATGCGGACCCTTACAGAGGTCGGTGAATTCGCCCTGATTGTAGAGGGTGATTTTACCATCCTCGAGTTCGGAAATAAGTTCAACCTTGTATTCGTCACCACGTTCTTCGAACAACTTAAGAGCATCAGTCTTGGCAATGTCCTTTCTTACGAGCTTTGAGTCGGCATGACAAATTTCAGCCATCTTCTTGTTGATTTCTGCGAAATCGTTTTCCGAAAGGATTTTTCCATCAGGAAGTTCGATGTCGTAGTAGAAACCGTTTTCAACAGCAGGACCAATACCGAATTTTGTACCAGGGTACAACTTCTGTATTGCCTCTGCCATAATGTGCGAGGAAGTGTGCCAGAAAGCGTGCTTACCTTCCTCGTCCTCGAACTTGTGCAACTTTATGGAAGCATCTTCCATTATCGGCATCATCAAGTCGCGGACTTCGCCATTTACACTAATCGAAAGCACCTCCTTAGCAAGACGAGGGCTAATGCTTTCGGCAATCTCCATTCCAGTAACACCTTGCTGGTATTCCTTAACCGAACCGTCGGGTAAAGTAATTTTTATCATCTTATTCTTTTATAATCAAAAATATCGTGCAAAATTATTACTTTTTTTTAAGATAAATCATGGTAATGAAAAATAAATTTTGAGGCTATTTCTGAAAGATAAATTACTAATAATAAAGAAGTTACAAATAACACAATTTTCTTGTCGTGTACCTCAAACGGTATTTTTATTGGTTAGATGTTCATAATCTGTTAATTTTTTGAAGGAAAAAGAGTTGGGAAAAAGATGATATATTATTTTGTGGATATATAATTGCAGGTTTGAAACCTACACCTACAATATAACACAAACATTATGTTTATTCCTTAATGAATTTCCGTTGTTCAACTACCGCGCCCTTCGACAGGCTCGCTTCGGCAGGCTCTGCGCATCGCAGGGAGCGGACTTTTACTACATAAACACCTGCCGTCAATCCATTCACATCGCAAACCGCATTATCTGCGTTTATTTCCTTGCGCAAGACAACTTGTCCCAATGCATTAATAATCTCTATTTCGGAAATTGTTTCTGATGATGTTATGTTGAGAATGTCGTTCGTTGGGTTCGGGAAGATTGTAATGGCAGAATTGTCGGTGTCGGGAATGCCAGACAGAATGTTCAAGTGCAAAGTTACGATAGAGTCACAGCCGTTTTGTGCCGTGAAATTCTGTACATAATCGCCAGTTTCGGTGTACTCGGTGCCGTTCCAAACGTATGGACTTGTTGCCGATTCTGTAAAACTATAATGCACGGGATTGTTAATAGTAAGGTGCAGTGTTACAATGCTGTCGCAACCATTGGTAGCAGTAAGCATCTGCATATAGTCGCCACTTGTAGTGTATTCTACATCATTCCACTGGTAGTTGTCGCATGCGGATGCATTGAAACTGGAAACAACACCACACTGGTCGATTAAATTCATTGTGCGAGAAAACGAATATCCCGCCAAAGAAACAGTGACAGTGTCTATTCCCGATGCAAGAATAGTAGCATTTTCGTCTGTAATTACAAGAAGGTCATCCGATGACCACGTGACCTCGTTTTCTATACCCACAGTAAAATCATACTGCACAAGGTTTAGGTTGCCGTAACTAGCATTGCTTTCCCCATACAAGTAAATTGGAGTGGCAAAAAGCATAGCAAGCGAATCGTTTTCCAAGCCAAGCGGAATTGGATAGCGTCCTTCGGCATAACTCCAGCCATCGCCAAGCATAGCGCGGAGTTCGGGAGTGTCACCTGTAAGTTGCATAGTCAAACGCCCCTCGGCTTGACCAATTATATCTTCAATCGTGTCTCTTACCATTTGCTTGTCGTAATAATTTGATGACATAGTTACATTATCGCCATTAACCGCACGCACCATATTGCTTCCTCCATATACGCTCAAGCAATTTCTTACTTCAGCGCCTAAGGCATTTTCAGATGCTAATATATTGCCGTATCCCTGAATTTCGCCTGCATTATAGCAATTGCTGACATTTACCGTCCCAAATACATTTCCTACGATGCCACCTATTAGGCCACCATTATAAAGTTTTCCATAATTTGCACAATTCTCTATGCTGACATCTGCTTGATTAGGATAGTAGCGATTTCCGCCATATATACCGCCAACCGTGTGAAATTTCTCAGAAACAATTGTTCCATAATTCTGACAATTTCTTATGGTAACATTGGAAGATTCTGCATAAGCAAAAATTCCACCAACAGAGAAATCTTCATATTGGTTCATACTCATTAATTGCGCAATTTCATTCTGGTTGCGAGTATATATGTTGCCGTAATTTATACAGTTTTCTATTAATGCATTTCTAACATCATCTCCAACAACAATTGTGCATATTCCGCCAGCCACCACAGCATTGTATATGTTTCCGTAGTTCTTGCAATTTCTAACAATACCACCAGCCCAACATGACTGACAAATTGCGCCACCACAAATAGAGGAGGCGTATATGTCAGCATAATTTATGCAATTTTCTATAATGCCATAATTTGCATCGGCAAAGCGGGCACTTACAAAACCCGTAAGAATATTATCCGACCATATAGGAGATAGTTGGCTATAACTATAGTTTATGCAGTTGGATATTTTCCCACTTTCCAAAATTTCATTAATTAAATAAAAATTATTGTATATTTCTCCAGTCATAACTACAGAATCAATCGTTCCTCCAAGGTTATGTATTAAAGTTCTTTCATCTTCGTTGCCATTTGTCGACTCGCTACTATCGTCGGCAATGAAAACTAAAGAATGCCCTTTCCCGTTAAAATGTCCATAAAAAGCACTAGCCCGTATTTCTCCAATTTCAGCATTGGGAATAGAAATATCATTTGAAAGTATATAATTACTATGTCTATAATATGAGTTTATGTCTTCATTTGCGTCTGTTGTCGCCAATCTAAAATCTTTAAGGTCTTGTAGGGTGCTAATAATATATGGGGTATCTTCTTCGCCATTGCCACCAGAAAATGTGAATTGGGAAAAGGCGGCCATTGCAATAAGGCATGCCATAATTGTTGCTGCGAATCTTTTCATATGTGCTTCTTTTAAATAGTATTTATTATTGCGTTATTTGTTGCAAAAATAATAAATTTTCAAATGCCACAAAACATAGAATAGATATGTATATATACAAAAAAAGTCCCGACTGATTAGTCAGGACTTTGAAGGACGGCGGCGACCTACTCTCCCACAATACGCAGTACCATCGGCGCTGGTGAGCTTAGCTTCCGAGTTCGGAATGGGATCGGGCGTTTCCTCACCGCCATAGCCACCTAAAATATTTTTTCGTCGTATCGAGACCGGCATAAGAATAGAAGGATTCCAAGTTTCGGAAGCTTTCGGGCAATTAGTACTGCTCGGCTTTGACATTACTGCCTATACACCTGCAGCCTATCGACGTCGTATTCTGCGACGACCCTTTGTAGAGACCTCATCTTGAGGTGAACTTCGTGCTTAGATGCTTTCAGCACTTATTTCGTCCGAACGTAGCTACCCTGCGGTGCAGCTGGCGCCACAACAGGTACACTAGAGGTTCGTCCAACACGGTCCTCTCGTACTAATGTCAGGTCCTCTCAAGTCTCTCACGCCCGCGACAGATAGAGACCGAACTGTCTCACGACGTTCTGAA
>JAFZLK010000068.1 GCA_017551515.1 Bacteroidales bacterium
AGCAGCAGACTACACCACAACGGTTAACTACGGTGCTGAATACTCGGTTGCATCTCCTGTAATCACGGGTTACACAGCCGACCTCGACACGGTTGCAGGTACAATGTCAGCAGAAAATGTTGAAGTAACTGTTCACTACAATGTAAACAGCTATGCATTGACAATACATTATGTATTTGCAGACAACAGCGAGGCAGCAGCAGACTACACCACAACGGTTAACTACGGTGCTGAATACTCGGTTGCATCTCCTGTAATCACGGGTTACACAGCCGACCTCGACACGGTTGCAGGTATAATGCCAGCAGAAGATGTTGAAGTAACTGTTCACTACACTTCTAATGCTCCAGCAACATACACTTTGACAATACGTTATGTATTTGCTGACGATAACTCTACAGCTGCTCCTGATTACACCGAAACTCTTGCTGAGGGTGCAACATATTCGGTTGCTTCACCAGTAATTGAGGGTTACACAGCTAATCCGGCAACAGTAGCAGGTACAATGCCAGCACAGGATGTTAACGTTATAGTTAGATACGTAGCTAACTCGTCAACAAGCTACATCATCATCGCAACGGCAGAAGCAAATGGTTCGATTACTCCTAGTGGAAACGTTACAGTTTCTGAAGGAACTAACCAGTCCTTCACAATTACACCTAACAGCGGTTACCGTATTGCTACAGTAATGGTTGACGGTATAAATGCTATTGCCGATGTTGTTGACAACTTGTACACATTCTACAATGTCAGAGCAGACCATACTATTAATGTTACCTTCACAAGTGTTGATGCAATTGATGAATACGTTGACGGTTCGATGTCGGTTTACCCGAACCCGAACAACGGTATGTTCAGCGTTGACTTCGCTAACATCAACGGTGAGGCTACCTACCAGCTCATCGACGCTCGTGGCGCAGTTGTTGAAACTCGCGACATCAACGTGATGGACGGTGATACCATGAACTTCAACTACGACCTCCGTCCGGGTACTTACTTCGTAAGAATTATTACCGCCGACAAGGTTTATGTTGAGCAGATTGTTGTTGAATAACAATTAGCACAATCTAAAATAGAAAGGTCGCTTGAAAGAGCGGCCTTTTTTGTTTATTGTGTGGAAAAACCAGTGTGCCTGTAATGATTGCAGCTCTACATTATATTCCTTTCTCCAGCATTTTCTCCGCTACAAGCCTTGCTGCGTATGCTACATATTCCACACAGGGGCGTTTCTTGTAGAACTCTGCATTGCGTGTTGAAGGTTCTGGGCAGTGGCAAGTTTCGTCTGGCAAACCAAGTAAGCGCCGGCAGATGATGTCGCCATTTTCCTTGCGAAACTTTTCTGCAAATTCCTGCACAAGTGCATAGTTGGATGTACGAGCAGTTTTGTCCGATGGGTCATCAGCAGGCGAAATGAAACTTGCGCACATAGCCATTCCGCAAACGGCTCCGCACACTTCGCGCATACGACCTATGCCTCCGCCAAATGATGCCGAAATTTTTGAAGCAAATGTTTTGTCAACACCGAAATCCTCGGCAAAAGCCATAAATACTGACTGCGAGCAGTTGTATCCGCTCTTGAAATTCTGCACTGCCAGTGCAACCTTGTTTTCTATGTAGTTTTCCATGTTAATAGTTTTGGTTTCTAATTTCTGGTTTCTGGTTGTTTGAAATGGTTTGATGTTGTTTCTGGTTTCGGGACGATGCATGCATCGTCCGTATTTGTTGAGACGCAATGAATTGCGTCTGTACTAGTTGAGTGTAAATCTTTCTGGTTTCTAATTTTTTTAGATTGCCTTTTTTGCCTTTTATTCCTCCATTTCTTCTAATTCTACGTTGTGTGGCAAGCGGAAGCGCAGGTACTTTATAGTCCTGTTTTCCTTGTTCCACATTTTCTCGTAGTGCGTTTTTAATGTTAGAAATCCTGTGTAATGCTCCGATTCGTAAAGGGTTGGTGTGTCGATAAGCAACGGAAGTTTATTGTGTGCGATGATGCCCTTGGTATATTCATATAAGGTGTCGTCGTCCGTCTTTAGGTTTACAATGCCGTTGTCAATCAAAAAGTTTTGGTAGTACGACAGGAAACGCGATGAAGTGAGGCGCTTTTTGTGCTTGCTCTTTGGACCTAATTGCGGGTCGGGGAATGTTATCCATATTTCGGACACCTCGTCCTTGCCGAAGCATTTTGGTGTAAACTCGACACGAGTACGAAGGAAGGCTATGTTTTTCATTCCCATTTCCAGCGAATCGGATGCTCCGCGCCACATTCTTGCACCTTTTATGTCAACTCCAATGAAGTTTCCAGTCGGAATTTCTTTCGCCATTGCTACCGAATATTCGCCTTTCCCACATCCTAATTCAACTGTAATAGAATTGTCGTTGTGAAAGAAGTCGGAATTCCATTTGCCTTTCAGTTCAAATTCATCTGGTGTTCCGTACATTAGTTTCGGCTGAAACAGGTGGGGAAAGGTCTCGTTCTGTGCAAATTTGAAAAGTTTGTTCTTCTGTGACATACGGTGTAATTTTTTAGGTTGCAAACTTACATAAAATATAGTAACTATATATGTGTTGACTCATTTTTATCTTAGTCAAAACCCTCATTGTTCATTCCGTAAGACAAAGCGAACAGCAAAAGGAACGTTGCTTGTGAGCCTGTCTGTACGGTACCTTTAGCTCGGCGTAGCCAATCTCCTGTTGAAAACGTTTCCAAGGGAGATTGTTCGCTTTGCTTCACGAGGCTGTGCGTTCCGCATAGTTGAACAATATTATGCTTCCCGTTCCGTATCGCGTTATTGTTCTAACTTGCGGAATGCCAGAAGAGTGACTTAAATTTAAGACAACTATTATTATAGATACCTAAAATATTGTGAGAGTGAAAAACAAAAATTTTTATCTTTGCACCCATTATTATATAAATGGAAAACTTTATGGCAATTTTATCAAAGAACAAATACGAGTGGAGATTCTCGAAAATAGGCGGTGTTACTCGCGTAAATATAGAAACAGGAGAGGACATTGCTCATCTTGGAGAACTTGACCAGAAGATGTGGACGGTACTTAGCTGTCCGACAAAAGGTCTCGAAATTGATGACAAGACACTTGAAATCCTTGACCTCGACCACGATGGAAAAATCAAGGTAAACGAAGTTATATCTGCATCGCAGTGGCTGACAAGGGTACTTAAAGACCCGAATTTGCTTATCAAGCAGGAAAGTACATTGAATCTTTCGGACATAAATCAGGAAGACGAAGACGGCAAGAAACTTTATGATTCGGCTAAGCAAATATTGAAGAATCTTGGTCTCGAAAAGGATAGCATTTCGATTGCTGATACATCCGATAGGCTTGCAATTTTTGCAAAGACCAGATTCAATGGTGATGGCATTATTACCGAAAACTCTACTGATGACGAAGGTCTGAAGGCAATAATAAAGTCGTGCATAGAAACTGTTGGTAGTGTTACCGACCGCAGTGGCGACCCAGGCATCAATGCCGACCAGATTGAGGAATTCTACACCAATTGTGCTGATTTTTCAGCATGGAGTAAGGATGGTGACGACCGTAAGGAATCGGTTTTCCCATACGGCGACAATACCGAGGCTGCTCTTAATGCGTACAATGCTTTGAAGGAAAAGATTGACGACTATTTCCTGCGTTGCAAGTTGATAGCTTTCAACAACGATTCGACCGCAGCATTGGATGTTTCGGTTGCTCGTTTCGAGGCAATCAGCGACAAGAACCTCACAACTTGCATCGATGAGATTTCGACTTATCCGCTCGCTCGAGTTGGCAACAAGAAGGACTTGATGCTCAACGAAGGTATAAACCCAGCATGGGAAGCGGCATTTTCGTCATTGAAGAGCCTTATTTTCGATGTTGACTTTGCTGGTAAGGATTCGATTAGCGAAAGCGAATGGAACACAATTGGCGGAAAGTTCGCTGCATACAAGGAATGGAAGGATGCAAAGAAGGGTGCTGTAGTGGAATCACTAGGACTTGAGGCTGTAAACTCTATTTTGACAGAAAACCGCAAGGAAGAATTGTTGTTGCTTGTAGAACAGGACAAGGCATTGGAAGGTGAAGCTAACGAAATCGAAAGTGTTGACAAGTTGATGCACTTGTACCGTGATTTCTTCCTGTTGCTAAAGAACTTCGTTACATTCTCTGATTTCTATTCACGCAAGGGCGATAAGGCAATATTCCAGGCGGGTACATTGTACATCGACCAGCGTAGTTGCGACCTCTGTATAAAGGTGAGCGACATGCCAAAGCACAATTTGACGGCAAGTTTCAGCGGAATGTACATCGCTTATTGCGACTGCACCTCGAAGACGAAGAACGAGACAATGAATATCGCTGCAGTTGTAACAAATGGCGAAGTTAACAACCTGATGGTTGGCAAGAATGCTATTTTCTACGACCGTCAAGGCAACGATTGGGATGCAACAATCACAAAGATTATCGAAAACCCGATAAGCATCCGCGAAGCATTCTGGTCGCCTTACCGCAAGTTTGCAAGGTTTATCGAAAACCAGATAAACAAATTTGCTGCTAGCCAGGACGACAAGGTTACAAGTGAAGCAACTGGCTCGATGGAAGCTGCCGGTGACCAGATGGTTGCAAACGCAAGCAAGGCGGCACAAAATGTACCGGGTTCCGAAGCAAAGAAGAACCAAGCATTTGACATCGCTAAGTTCTGTGGTATCTTTGCTGCAATAGGTTTGGCATTGGGATATATTGGCGGTTTCCTCGTATCGCTTGCTACGGGCTTCCTTAAACTGTCATGGTGGCAGATGCCTCTTGCAATTCTCGGCATCATATTGCTGATTTCTGGTCCATCGATGATAATTGCTTGGCTCAAGTTGCGTAAGCGTAACCTTTCTCCCGTACTCAACGCCAACGGATGGGCAGTCAACGCTCAGGCATATGTCAACATTAAGTTTGGTGCAACGCTTACCAAGATTGCTAAGTTCCCGCATATAAAGAACGCAACCGATCCATTCAAGCAGGGTGTTCCTGTATGGAGAAGAATCCTTTATGTTGTACTTTTGCTAGGAATCATATTCTGCGCATTGTATTTCACCAATGTATTGTCGCGTGTAGGTCTGCCTTCACCGTTCCATAAGGATGAGCCTGTAGAAGTTGTAGCTACCGACTCTACTGCCACTCCTGTAACCGACAGTATTGCAGAAGCTCCAGCCGAAGCACCAGCAGATGCTCCAACTGAGTAAACCTAAGTCTAAATCCACATATTTTCTTTGTGGGGGCTGCTGAGAGGCAGCCTTTTTTGTCTTATAGATTATTGCAGTGTCGAAAGCCATACACTCACTCAGCGAAGCAGGTTTATTGGTATGTATTGGTGTCATATAAAAAAACTATTGGTGTCCGCTAAAAATTTAAATAATGCCGCTATATCGCATAATATCAATCAGTTATGTTGACATATGGTTTATAGGGCTTGTCCCTTACCGTCATTGCGGAAGTTAGTCGTAATGCTTTGATAGCCGAAGGCAGAACAAACTTGTTTGCTATGCTAAGGCGCAAAAAGCATCTGCGAAGCAAACATTCACGCTATACGGAACGGAGAGCGTTGTGAAGTCTTCTATCCACAATCTCCTATTATGCTGTTAATAAAGAGATTACTTCGTGAGGTTGCAAGCAACGTTCCGCACAAGCGAACTCACACGACACGTTCCTTAGTCGGTTCGTTTTGCTTTACTTGCTACGCTGCGTGAGCTAAAGGTTGCGGAATGAACGTTAGGAGATTTATCTGACACCAATATAAACGCCCATTTTGTATCGTTTGCTCCATAATAAAGAAGGTATGCATCGGCATACCTTCTTATTATAGTTGCAATAATTCTTTTTAATGAGACACTATGATTTTCACAGTCTTTTCAATCTTGCCTTCATTGTATAGGCGGCATACATAGTACCCATTTTTCCATGTGCTGCAGTTAACGGAAATGCGGCTGTTGCTTTCGTTTTGTATGCGCTTTACGGTCTGTCCGAGAACATTATAAATCTCAACATAGCTGTTCTTGCCGAACCCGTTCTCAATTGTGAACGATTCGTTTGCAGGGCTTGGGTAAACAATGAAAGATTTTGATGTTATATTTGATATGCCTGCCGATTCGATATGTATTGTAAATATTGCAGGTTCACCTCCTTGCTGATAAGTGTAAATCATAAAGTCGCATGGAGCATTTACATGTGAGAATGCTAAATGTACGGAATCACGTACAGCACCAGCTGCCAAGTCAAAAGGAGGGCATATTCCATTTATCCCGCATCCTGTTGTACAGAATTCCCATTCGGCATCAGTTCCATATGTGGCATTTTCATCAGCACTGACTCTTAAATAGCACTTTATTCCCGTAATGTCTGAAGATGAATTGTTTTTAACCTTGAAATATATATCGTTGGTTATATTCACAGTTGTGTTTGTGATTGCTTCGTCTTGCTCGTTGAGAATAACCAATTGTGCGAACATCTGTGATGTGCAGGCAATTAGGACTAATATTATTATAAATATACGTTTCATCAGTCTAAAATTTTCTGCAAAAATAAAAATATATTCCCAATTATGCAATCGTTTTCTTGAGAAAAATGAAGCACAAATTGTATATTTTATCTATGTAGTTGTGCCTTAAAGTTTTATTATCTGTCTCGTAGCATACAAGTCAATTGTTGTAATTTTTATGCTATATACGCCAGCCGGCCATGCTGATGAATCAATGTCCAATGTATCAGAATCCGTTTCAATAGTGAAAACCAGTTGTCCTAAGGGATTGTATATTTCTGTTGCAATCATGTTTTCACATTTAATTGTAAGCTTGCTGTTTGTAGGATTGGGGTATATTTCTAAAGAAATGAGATTCTCCTTTATGCCTGCATTTATTGTTGCAGATGGATTGGACGTATTTCCATCCTCGCAGTTTGTGACTATATAGTATTCAATACCCACTCCGCCATCAGTGTCAAGATATGTAGTGCTTGTATTGTTTGAAGAAACTAGAGTTCCATTGCGGTATATGTTGTAGGATTCTGCATATTCGATAGCAGTCCATGTTAACAAATTGCCGTCGTCATTTATTTCTACGTTAAGGTCCGAAACTGCATAGCAGATGCGTTTGAATTGAGCTTCGATTCTATGTCCGTTTTCGGTTACATTATTGAAAGTGTAGCTGTTTGTTGCTCCTATGCTTTGGTCGTCAACTATAACGTCTGCGACTTCGTAGCCTTCATTTGGTGTCATTGTAAAAGTCTTGCTTTCTCCGCAGTTAACATTAATATCGCCGATTGGGTCTATTGTGCCGTTGTCTCCTGCTGATGCTGTTATTGTATATACATATGGGTTGAAAGTTATGCTTATATTTTGATTCTCAGTAATATTTGTAATAGTATATGAATTGTTCTGGTCAAGGTTTACATCATTTCCATTGACTGTAATAGTTCCAATTGTGTGGCAGTTGTCTGGATTTACCGTGAATGTAAAATTATCACCTTCCAGAACTGTTTGCGAAGAAATGGAAGGAGAAACGGTTCCTCCATTATTATAATTGATATTTACTACATGTGGTGTTAGCGCAAGTAGGTTGAATGTGGATTCTGGTGATGATTCTCCGTCTGGATGCACTTTAACTACAAAGTTTGTTGCAGCAAGAGGAGTTATGGTGAGATGAATCTCCATTTCCTCATTGGTATTAAGATTGAAGGAAGGGCAGGCGCCATTAAGTCCGCACGACCCGTTTATACAGAATGAAAATTCGGCATCGGTGTGATTATTAGCTTCGGTTCCATTTGTGTAAAGAAAAGCTTTAAGTCCATTCAAAGTAGATGACCCTGTGTTTTTAACCTTGAATATTATGTTGCTTTCTTGATTTGACGCAATCTTTATTGTTGTGCCTGAAATTGTTTCGTTTTGTTCGTTAAGAATCGATAACTGAGCAAAAATCTGTGATATACAGATTGTTAAAATTACTAATGTTGTAAATATATGTTTCATGTGTCAAAAATTTTTTGCAAAAATAAAATATAATGGGTAATTATGGTATCTTTTTTGAAAAAGTATTATCTTTGTTTTTAAAATTTTACGAATATGAAGAAAATTGTTTTTGCAATGTTGCTTGCGTTTGTAGTGTCGTCGGTGGCATATTCGCAGGAAATCCCGCAGGTTCAGTTAAAGGATTTGAAAGGTAAGGTTGTTAATTCGCAAGACATAATTGAAAATGAAGGAAAACCTGTAATGGTTTGCTTTTTCGCTACTTGGTGCAAGCCTTGCATTAAGGAGCTGACGGCATTTAGTGAGGCATACGAGGATTGGGCTGATGAAACTGGCGTGAAGATAATAGCAGTGTCGATTGATGATGCCCGCAGTACAAATTCGGTTGGTCCGTTTGTAAATGCCCGTGGCTGGGAGTTCGATGTTTACCTTGATGCAAACGGTGATTTCAAGCGTGCAATGAACGTGAACAACGTTCCGCATTCGTTCCTACTTGATGGCAAAGGTAATATTGCATGGCAGCATACTTCCTACTTGGAAGGCGATGAGGCTGAAACTTTCGAGAAAATAAAGAAAGTGGCTGCAGGCGAACCGTTAGAGGATGAAAAAGAATAGTAGCATTACCCACAAGATATACTTGGGAAATCGGATTTTGCAAACATTTGTGCGAACACATTAAAATATGAATAGATTTTTATTTCTGCTTGTTGCATTTTTGCCTGTAATTCAGCTTTTTGCGCAGAAGGATGGCAAAAACGAGAACAAGTTCAACGTCTCTGGTAATTTCCAGAGCGATTTGCAGTATTATTTTGAAGATCAAAAGATTGGCGCAGTTGCCGTTGATGAGCGCTTGTTGTCGAATTCATATGCCAACTTTATGATTTCATATGGAAAATTTTCTGCAGGAGTACGTTTCGAGGGATATTACAACACTTTGCTAGGATTCCCGAATTCGGGCGGTAAGAACGATGGCTTTGGCGTTCCGTCGTACTGGGCTAACTTCACCAACGACAAGCTAGAAGTCACTGTCGGACATTTTTATGAGCAGTTTGGCAATGGTCTTACTCTGCGCTCATACGAGGAGAAGTCGCTCGGTATTGACAATGCAATTCTCGGAGCGCGTGTGAAATACACGATTGTGCCAGGTGTCAACATAAAGGGTTTGGTTGGCAAGCAGCGTTACTACTGGGAACTTTCAGACGGTATTCTTCGTGGTGTTGATGGTGAAATCCAGTTTAATGAAATGATAAAGTCGCTAAACGACAGCCAGTTCCGTTTTGGAATCGGCGGTAGTTTTGTAAGCAAGTACCAGAAGGAGGACAATCCAATTTACAACTTGCCCAACAATGTTGCTACTGGTGCAGGACGTCTTAATATCGGATATTCTGGCTTTAACCTTATTTCGGAATACGCCTACAAGATAAACGACCCATCGGCGGATAACAATTACATCTATCGTCCAGGGCAGGCATTCCTTATTAATGCCACCTATTCGCAGAAGGGACTTGGCGTAATTCTTTCCACTAAGTGGGTAGATAACATGTCGTTGCGCAGTGACCGCAACGCAACGCTTTCGGATGTGACGGTAAGTTATCTGCCAGAAATCACTCGTAATTATACCTACGTTTTGCAGGCATTCTATCCTTACGCAAGCCAGCCGATGGGTGAGTGGGGGGCAAAAGCCGAAGTTTTCTATAAGTTCAAGAAAGGAAGCAAGTTAGGTGGGAAGTATGGAACAACTGTAACATTGAACTATTCGCGTGTTCATAATATTAAGAAAACAGCCATAAACGATTCTACCCCGATAGGTACGACAGGAACTTATGGCTACAACACATCGTTGTTTGCTGTTGGTAACGAACTTTACTATCAGGACATCAATGTGGAAATTTCGAAAAAGTGGTCGAAAAAATGGTACACCAATATTGCATATATGAATTTGTTTTACAACTACAATGTGCTTATGGGTACTGCAGGACACGATAATGTGAAAGCAAACATTGGTGTTATTGAAGCCACATATAAGATTACCGACAAGTATGCCTTGAAAGCGGAAGTTCAGGCTATGTTCACCAAGCAGGACAAGGGCAACTGGATTCTCGGTCAGCTTGAGTTTACCATGCCAAACTGGTTCTTTACGGTGTTCGACAACTGGAACTACGGCAATCCCGATGTAGATGCTAGGGTTCATTATTTCAATGTGGGCTTCGGTTATGTGAAGGGTGGCAACCGTATTCAGCTTACCTACGGTAAACAGCGAGAAGGAGTTATGTGCGTTGGCGGTGTGTGCCGTCACGTGCCTGCTTCCAATGGTTTCGCGCTTTCGATTTCAAGTACATTCTAACAAATTCGCTCCCTGAGCTTGTCGAAGGGGCGAATTAGATTTGATTTAATAAACAATGATTATGAAGAAGACAATAATACTTACATTCGCAGTCCTGCTTGCAGGAATTTTTGCAGTTTCGTGTGACAAGATAGAAGAAGGCGATTATATAAAGGATGGTTCTACCATTTGGTACGGACGAAAAATAGTGCTTTTTGATTTTACAGGTCACAAGTGTGGAAACTGTCCCAAAGGGCATAAGGCAATCAATGCCCTTGAAGAAAAATATGGGGAAGCCTTAGTGCCGATAGCAGTGCATTGTACATATTATGGAAATACCAAGCCAAATTCTTCGCCCCATACAACTGATACTTCGTTCAATTATGACTTCCGCTGCGAAGAAGGAATGTTTCTTGGCGGTGGCGATGCCGATGGCGGTTATATGGAGCTTGAGGCTGTTCCGGCAGGACTGGTAAATTCGTTTGATCCGGCATTGGTTAACAATTCGACAAATGGTTGGGCAACCGATTTCGCAAAATATTATTCCACATATCCCGAATTTTCGTTCGAGGTAAGTCCCACATTCGCTGACAGTGCAATATCTGCCGACATAAAGCTGAAGGCAGAGGTCGTTACATCTCGTAAATTGTCGCTTGTGGCATACGTCATCGAGGATGGAATTGTGGGTTGGCAGTTCGACTATGAGTCTAATCCGCAGGAAATCGGCAACTATGTTCACAACCATGTCCTGCGCACAAGTCTCAACGGCGTTTTTGGTGAAAATGTAAAGACCGATGGCTCGCAGTTGTCTGCTGGTGATGTTAT
This sequence comes from Bacteroidales bacterium, assembly GCA_017551515.1. Classification (GTDB taxonomy): domain Bacteria; phylum Bacteroidota; class Bacteroidia; order Bacteroidales; family ML635J-15; genus Bact-19. Next base: position 11,151 of record JAFZLK010000068.1, read on the forward strand.
CGAAAAGAGTTATTCTAAGGCAGTCAAGTCTGACTGGAACATTGCAAACTGCAAGGTGGTTGTCTTTGTTTTTGATACCGATACCAAAGAAATTTTGCAGGCTGAAGTGGTTGCAGTTGTTGATTAATAAAAGAGGAAAATTCTGCATAGTATTTTGTAAATAATTAAACATGAGTGATATAGACAACAAGATCATCTTTTCGATGGTCAACGTAAGCAAGAAGATTCCGCCGCAGAGGCAGATATTGAAGGATATTTACCTGTCGTTTTTCTACGGTGCCAAAATAGGTATAATCGGTCTCAATGGTTCGGGAAAGTCAACGCTTCTGAAGATAATAGCAGGAGTTGACAAGGCATTTGAAGGCGAAGTGGCATTTTCGCCTGGATATACAGTTGGTTATCTGCCACAGGAACCCGAACTCGACAACAGCAAGACCGTGAAGGAAATCGTTGAGGAAGGCGTACACGAGATAGTTTCGATGCTCAAGGAGTACGAGGAGATAAACGACTTGTTCGGTTTGCCCGAGTACTACGAGGACCCCGAGAAGATGGATAAACTAATGAATCGTCAGGCAGAATTGCAAGACAAGATTGACGCTGCAGATGCTTGGAACATCGATTCGAAGTTGGAACGTGCCATGGATGCATTGCGTTGTCCCGATGGCGACGAGTCGGTAGCACATCTTTCGGGAGGCGAACGCCGCCGCGTGGCATTGTGCCGTCTGTTGCTTACCGAACCTGATATTCTGTTGCTCGACGAACCTACCAACCATTTGGATGCCGAGTCTATCCATTGGCTCGAACAGCATTTGCAGCAGTACAAGGGCACTGTAATCTGCGTTACCCACGACCGTTATTTCCTCGACAATGTTGCAGGTTGGATTCTCGAACTCGACCGTGGCGAAGGTATTCCGTGGAAGGGCAACTATTCGTCGTGGTTGGAGCAGAAGACTGCTCGCATGGCTATGGAGGAGAAGGTTGCTTCTAAGCGTCGCAAGACTTTGGAACGCGAGCTTGAGTGGGTGCGAATGTCGCCAAAGGCACGTGGAACCAAGTCGAAAGCCCGTCTGTCGGCATACGACCGCATGCTCAACGAAGATGTAAAACAGAAAGAGGAAAAACTCGAAATCTTTATCCCCAACGGACCGCGTTTGGGCGATAAGGTTTTGGTTGCCAACAATATCACAAAGGCATTTGGCGACAAGTTGTTGTTTGAAAACCTCAGTTTCTCGCTTCCGCCAGCAGGAATTGTCGGTATCATCGGTCCCAACGGAGCTGGAAAGACTACGCTTTTCCGCTTGATGATGGGACTTGTCCAGCCCGACAGCGGAAGTTTCGAAATTGGTGATACGGTAAAAATCGGCTATGTTGACCAGGCTCACGAGGCAATCGACCCAGAAAAGACTGTTTTTGAGGTTATTTCGGGCGGAGCGGAATTTGTTCAGCTCGGCGGAAAACTGGTGAACGCCCGTGCATACGTTGGACGTTTCAATTTCAGTGGTGCCGATCAGGAAAAGAAGTGCGGAGTGCTTTCGGGTGGTGAGCGCAACCGTCTGCATCTGGCGTTGACCTTGAAGTCGGAAGCCAACGTATTGCTTCTCGATGAGCCTACCAACGATATTGATGTAAACACTTTGCGTGCTTTGGAAGACGGTCTTGAAGATTTCGCAGGATGCGCGGTAGTAATCACCCACGACCGCTGGTTCCTTGACCGTGTTGCAACTCACATTTTGGCTTTCGAGGGCGATTCGCAGGTTGTCTTCTTCGAAGGTTCATACTCAGAATACGAGGAGAACAAGCGCAAACGTTTGGGCGACATCGATCCGCATAGGATTAAGTACAGAAAATTGATGGAGTAGGATGAAACGGATTACATTGGGGACGTTTTTATTGATAATTGTTTTGTTTGGTACTTTTTCGTGTATTGATTGCCGCGAAAAACAAATACAATATAGTGTCAATACTTTCAACGATACCATTGTATATCCTGGTTTTGTACATCTTACGAATGACGGTTTCGCTATTGACAGTACATCTTTTTTCCCATTAATGCTCAATTATGTAGTAGATTTTAGGACTGTTGATGGAGAATTTGTCGTTTCTCCTGCAAAATATTACGAACAAATAGGTGTGTACGAAAGTAATTCTAAGGACAAAGTATATGAGCAGATGAATGCTCACTTTGAGCTAATTTCCGAACTAGGTTTCAACACGCTCAGAATATGTTTGGACAGGTATGGAAAAGATGAAAACGGTCGTTTTGTAATACGCACCGAAGGTAAGGATTACTATCTGGATGAAAACAAGGAAGAACTACTGCAAGGTTTTTCGGATATGGTAAAAGTAGCGGAGAATAACGGACTTCGTGTAATGTTGTTACTTAAACCATCTTTAGACAAACTGATAAGTGATTTTACTGCTGGCATCCTAACTTTGTTTTCTGAGAATTCGACGGTTTTTGCCTATGATTTCATGAACGAGCCGTTATATTTCGATCCCGTACCACAACGTGATAAGTTCGATGCCATGCATATTGTCTTGTATTGGAAAAGAATGCGAGACAAATATGCTCCTAAGCAATTGTTTACCATAGGTTTTTCTGAGCCGATAGAAGTTTTTGAGTGGGATCCGTCTATACTTCCTGTCGATTTTGTTCAGATACATACATATCATCCATTGCGTGTGAAAAATGAAATTTATTGGTACAGCCATTATGTTGACAAGCCTTGGATGATTGGGGAAACAGCTTTGCCAGCCGAGAATGATTCGATTACATATGATGAGCAGCGAAAGTTTATGAAGGAAGCCTACGAGTATGTTCGCGATTGCGGTGGTGCAGGTTTCGGATGGTGGGAGTTCCAAGAATGTCCTAACACGCATTTTGAGGCACAATATACGGGTTTGATGAACCATGAAGGATATACGGAGACAGTTTCGGGGAAAAAGATTGTCGGGACATTGAAGCCAGCAGTAAAGGAAATTGCAGATTTTCCGAAGTATGAACCGCAAAAAGCAGAACGTCCGGTTAATTATTTCAATATGGTAGGTTACGACAATATTCAAATCAAGGGTAGGATTATTGATGCGAATACGAAAAAACCGATTGAGGGGGCTTTGGTTCGCGGATGGACTGCGAATTGGATAGGAATGAATACATATACCGACAAGGATGGAGTTTTTACATTGTATTGCAACGCTCCCGCCGTACACTTTGAGATTTCCGCCTGTGGAATGTCGCATACAAAGTTTAGTCGCGAACTTACATATACAAATGTGTCGGGGCAAGAATATGATTTGAACGACCTGCCTAACAAAAATCTTGAATATCACAAGATTTCATACCATCCATTCTTGAAGGATAACGCAAATGGTGTATTTGATTTCGATGAGGAAAAGTTTGGCAGGTACAAGTTTGTTGCCGATATGGGTGATATATTTCTTGTAAAGTTGATTCAGTAGTCGATAGGTTCGTCATAATCAACCAGCACAACTTTTACCGATTTGTTTCTGCATATTTTTCTGGTAATTTCTATGTTTTCATCGTTAAGTTTTGCCGGCGTTTGCCATATATGTATGTTTTGTTCGGGAAAATTTTCGGTGAGCAGTTCGTACATGTCGGCGTTATTGCTTATGGCATCGGGACTGAGGTCGTTTATTCTCTCCTTCGTGCGTTCAATCCATGTTGCAGTGTCGATGTCGTCCCATACAGGGTTTTCTGTCCACAATATCACTCGCAGTCCATAATGTTTGATTGCCTTAAGTGCGTCAACATCGGGACTTTCTACAAATAGATTGTCCGTCATGTTATGTTTGTCCATTATTCCGAGTAGTTTATTCGATATTGGCTCTGCGTTCTGACGATTGAGGTTTTTTATGTCAATCCAGAAACCCTTTTGCGACGGATTTTCCACATAATTGAACCAATCTTCAATTTGTAGATTGTTTGCGGTGTCTTCGATGTCGTGTCCTACAAATATTTTGTTCTGATAATCAGAATAGATGGCATCAAGTTCCAATCCTGCAAACTTCTTGCTTTTTTCTAGCGCAGATGTCGTGTCGTTTACCTTGTGTGCCCATACTTTTGATTCTGGATAGTTGAATGGTGTATGATTGTTGCAACTTGTTGATACGAAAGCAATTGTGCATATGATTGGTATTATGTTTCTTTTCTTTGTTAATCTTACCTTGGAAAATTTTTCAACCAGCCATTGATATATAACTTTTGCAGCGAGAGAAATTATAATGGCAAAAATTATGAAAAAAGCAAGTAGCATTAGTGTGTACCAAGGGTTATTCGCACTTATTGTAATAGATACAAATGGCCATCTCAGTTGGCTGTGGGTTGCAAAAATGACCATCGACAGGTTGCCGACAAACATTAGGGCTTTGCTAAATGCATTTATGTGTCCGCGTTTTGTTGCCATTGTGTATATACATATTGTAATGTATGTAATGCTTAAGAAGGTTAATGGATATGCAGCCTTATAGAAATTGCCGGCACAGAATGCTATTATCGCCAAAATGAATGCTATCCAGTTGAAGCATTTGTTCCTTGATGTCGCAATGTATATGCCGAGTGCAAATTCGGGAAGATGACCGGGAAAGTTTTGCATAATGAAGATGCCTTCGGGAAGTATGTGGGTGTATATGCATGAGTACGTTATTGCATACGAGACAGTACATATTATGACGAAAGCTTTGAATCCATACTTGTGTATTAGTTTGAATATCAATGGGAATAGTAGATAAAGTTGGAATATGAGACCGAGGAACCATAAAGGACCATTCTGGCTCATGCCTTCATTAGGTATTAAAGTGTGTATAAACAAGAACTTGTATATGAAACTGCGGAAATCTTTCCATTCCAAGACATGGTAGTTCGCTATTATTGTGAACATGAAGTGGAAAACGAATGCAATTATTATGAGTGGATATAGTTTTATTAACCTGTCCTTAATAAACTGAAAATATTTCTTGTGGTTGTTTATCATTGACATAGCAAGTCCATATCCGCTGATAAATATGAATATCTGAACACCGAAATGACCGAGATAACTGAAGAAAATATTAAAGGAATCAGCAGGATAATCTTTAAAAGCATTGAAAAAACTGAATATATTCTCAGGAATGAACCAAAACTCGTTTTCCTTGCCATTGAGAGGATTAGCCCAATGTAAAAAGTTATGCATGATAATGCATAATATGCCGATGCCTTTTAGTATGGATGTGTCGTCTTTGGATAGTTTTCTATACTCCATTTTGCTTGTTACAATTTAGATGTTCATAATTTGCATTTCGTTTCTTAGCTATTGTTGCTGTATTCCTTTGATTTCTACCGCTATTTTTTTCAATGTCAATTTCGATTTTGGCACCCATGCGTCATCGTATTTTACGCTTGAAACATTGACCGATATTTTGTTGTTGGAATCTTTATCCAAAATGAATTCTTTTGAAAGGTTTAGGTGGTATGTGCTGTCCTTGCGTATTGCATCTTTGTTTATGAATTTCACAATTTTGTCTTCGTATTTTACCGGGTTTGAATTTTCGCAGGCAAATATCAAGTCCATATACTGGTCAATCCATAAGCTGTCGTTTACAAATATGTCCATGTCGAGAGTTATGCATATTCTGCCGAAATTTTGGCTACGAGTGTCGATTTCGTAATCTTGCAGGATTGGGAAACTTGCCCGTCCCACTTTGCTTGGCTTTTCGGCAGGAGTTTCGCATATTAAATCGCCATTATGCCTAATAATATCAATAATTTCGGCATTTTCATGCCTGTATATCGGGTGGCTTGTTAGTTTGTCGTTAGAATATGTGTAGTTAATGACATACTTGTATGAATCGTATATATGTTCCAGTTGCTTTTGCTTGGTACTGTCATTCACGACTGTCATATTTAGGTTGTCGTCTATTTCGTATATTGTTTGCCAGTTCCACTGGGTTTGGCTTTGGAAATAGTATTCGTTGTATACCATATCGTTGAACACGTGGGCATAATTTATTATGGGCATTACCGATTTCTTTTCCATTTTGTTGGAGGTGTTAAGTCCCTTGCCTATGCTGTGTGTAGTTTGTGGTATTGAGATGCCGTATTTGGTTTGTAGCAATTTGCAGATTGACGGAGCAATGTCGTTGTGTGTTACGATTGAGGGGAATATTTTGTGATTATTTAATAACGGTGACCATATTATTAGAGGGACATGGTGTAACGACAAGAGGTTTTTGTTTATTATTCCCGATGAATGGTCACCTGTTATGATGAAAATCGTATTTTTGAAATCGTCAGTCTCCTTATAGTTGTTGAAGAAATCTTTTATGCATTTGTCTGAATATAGAACACATGCGCATCTTCCTTTGTTTTTGTTGGCGAATTCTTGTCCCGAAGAATTGAGCGTTTGGATTATTTCTCCGGTAGCATTGATAATTTTTTGTTCTTCGTTTTTATCTTTCAGTTTTAAGTCCTCGTGGTTTGTAAGGGTTATAAAAAGATTGAATTTTGGGTTAGTCTCTTGTGTTTTAATAATTTCTAGACTTTTGTCGAACAAGGTTTTGTCGTAGTAGCCCCACCAGTTGCCATTGTTTTTGACTTCGCTGTTTGAGTATTCATTCCAAAATGGGGCAACATAATCAATATGCTGCGAATTAAGGTATTCGTAAACGCAGTCGAAACTTAAGTCTCCGCCATAGAAGACATTTGTCTGGTATCCATTGCTGCTCAATGTCGAAATTATTGAATTGTGTTGTGGCATTGTTCCAAATTGGAAGCCTTTAGGTCCTGTTACCGAACCGGTTATTGCTGGAACAGCGCCGAAACTGCGTATAGTTGTGGATAGACAATTGGGCCAGTAGAGACCAGTTTGCGCGAGTGAATCAATGAACGGAGCGAAGCATGGTTCCATGAATTCGTGTCCGAGTGATTCTACTATTATTAATACAATGTTTGGTTTTTCGTCGCTTGCGTTGAAGTACTCCGAAAGCACATCAGGAGTGTTGTCGATGCGCTCCATAGGGTACAAGGTGTCGGGAATATTAAATTCTGGATTGTCGTTGATGTATGTGTCAATGTATTCCTTGTTGTACTCTACATTTGCATTGTATTCCAATTCGTTCTCGGCATAAATATATGATATGCAGTCATTTGCAAGAAAAAAAGTTTTGTTGCTAATGTAATTGTTTTCAGAGGAATTTTCTGTCAATAGATATCTTGAGAAGAATATGCAAGGTATCGACAACAAAATCACTGCAAGTGCTGAAATGTGTATGCCAACCTTAATGTTTAGTTTCGACAATAACATTACAATTGTTGTGAAACCTGCAATTATTGCAATCACGGATATTATTGGTACAAATATTCCGAATGCGCCCTTTACTGCCATAAGAGATTCAGATGCTGGCCTTACAAGTAGTTCTGCGCCTAAGAGAGTTCCGTTGTGAGCCGTATATACCGCCAGTGAAATTTCGGAAAGAATAACAATGGAAAGCAAAATGCTTGTTGTCAGTAAAGCTCCTTTCTCGGAAAAGAAATTTATTATAAGGAATATTGGCAATATGCAAATGCAAATAATGCCCGAGGCGATGAGGTTTGTTGCTATTGAACGAATGTATATTTCAAAGTTAATACTTGTTGCAAAAGCCTCGATAGTTTTTATCAAAACAATGGAAATGATGAAGCAGAATACTGCGAAAAGATAAGGTTTTATGAAATTGAATATGCGCTTCATTCCATGGTGTTGTTTTCTGC
>JAFZLK010000009.1 GCA_017551515.1 Bacteroidales bacterium
ATATAAAATGATTGTTAATTAGCAAGCGTTCTGCAAATAAAAAATGCAGATTGTTAATAACTTACAAATCCTGTTAATAACTACGATGCGTTTTTATCGAAAAAAGTATGTTTCTTGGTCGGGAGTAACTTGCTTTGATGTGTATTTTATAAACAAATTTTGTTAAAAAAATCGCAGTCACTTGGCTTGGTTGTTTGCTTAAAGTTTTGTAATTTAGCAACTGATTTGTATTAATTGTAAAATATTGAATATTAAAAGATTAGGTTTTAAAAATTAAGATAAGAAATGCTTGAAGAAGAAGGAAGAGCAAAGATAATTTCGATAAGTGTCGAAGATGAAATGAAGTCGGCGTACATCGACTATTCGATGTCTGTAATAGTTTCGCGTGCATTGCCGGATGTCAGGGACGGTTTGAAGCCCGTTCAGAGGAGAATCTTGTTCGGAATGGAAGGCTTGGGCTTGGCTCCGGGCAAACCGCACAAGAAATCGGCGAGAATTGTTGGTGAAGTTATGGGTAAGTACCATCCTCACGGCGACTCGTCCGTGTATTTTGCAATGGTAAGGCTTGCCCAGAACTGGGTGATGAGATATACTTTCGTTGATGGTCAGGGTAACTTCGGTTCTGTTGACGGCGACAGCCCCGCTGCTATGCGTTACACCGAGGCTCGTCTGTCGAAGATTTCGGACGAAATGATGGCCGACATGGACAAGGAAACAGTCGATTTTGTAAACAACTTCGACGATTCGTTGCAGGAACCTAGCGTACTGCCGACTAAAATCCCGAACCTTATAGTTAACGGTGCAAATGGTATCGCCGTAGGTATGGCTACCAACATGGCTCCGCACAACCTTGCACAGACAATTGATGCAACAGTTGCGTATATTGATAATCCAGAAATTGAAGTTGATGAACTTGGAAAGATAATTCAGGCTCCCGATTTTCCAACTGGTGGTATTATATATGGTATTGATGGTGTTCGCGAGGCATACGCTACCGGTCACGGACGTGTTGTAATCCGTTCAAAGACCGAAATAGAGACTTCGGAACGCGGACACGAACGCATTGTCGTTACCGAAATCCCATATATGGTCAACAAGGCCGAACTTATCAAGCACATTGCTAACCTTGTTACCGACAAGAAGATTGAAGGTATTTCCAATGTCAACGATGAATCTGACCGTCGCGTTGGTATGCGTATAGTAATTGACATCAAGCGCGATGCTGTGGCAAATGTAGTACTCAACAAGTTGTTCAAATACACTGAGTTGCAGTCATCGTTCAGCATTAACAATATTGCCCTTGTAAAAGGTCGTCCTATGGTGCTCAACCTCAAGGATTTGATTCATTACTTCGTAGAACATCGTCTTGATGTTGTTACACGTCGTACCGAATTCGACCTTCGCAAAGCAGAAGAACGTGCTCACATCGTACAGGGCTTGATTATCGCAAGCGACAACATCGACGAAGTAATACAGATTATCAAGTCGTCGGACAATCCTACCGAAGCAAAGGAAAGATTGATGCAACGTTTCTCGCTTACCGAAATTCAGGCATCGGCAATAGTTGAAATGCGTCTCCGTCAGTTGACCGGTCTCGAACAGGAAAAGTTGAGAGCAGAGTACGAAGAATTGATGAAGCGCATCGAATATTTGAAGGAATTGCTTGCAAGTGTAGAAATGAGAATGCAGGTAATCAAGGACGAACTGCTCGAAATAAAGGAAAAATACGGAGACGAGCGCAAGACCGAGGTCGTTTACGCTTCCGAAGACATGAATCCGGAAGATTTCTACGCAAACGAAGAAGTTGTAATCACAATTTCGCATCTCGGATACATGAAGCGTACTTCGTTGTCGGAATTCAAGTCGCAGAATAGGGGCGGCGTAGGTTCCAAGGGTACTGCAACTCGTGACGAGGACTTTGTGGAACACATGTTCGTCGCCACAATGCACAATACCTTATTATTATTTACAAAACTTGGAAAGTGCTACTGGCTCAAGGTTTACGAAATACCAGAAGGAACAAAGACATCAAAAGGCCGTCATATCCAGAATATTATCAATATTGACAAGGAAGACGAAGTTAAGGCTTACTTGAATGTTAAGTCGTTGAAGGATGTTGATTACATAAATAGGACTTACGTTGTAATGTGTACTCGCAATGGTGTGTTCAAGAAGACCTTGCTTGAGGAGTATTCGCGTCCTCGTCAGAATGGTGTCAATGCAATCAATGTTCGCGAAGGCGATATGCTTCTTACTGCATCGCTCATCGAAGACGTTGAAGGCGAAGCTCCTACAAACGTGATGATTGGTGCTTACGGTGGCAAGACAATCCGCTTCCCGCACGACATTGTTCGTCCGATAGGTAGAACTGCAACTGGTGTTAAGGGGATCACCCTCGACGACAACGATTATGTAATAGGTATGATTACCGTTCGTCCTGATCAGGATGTGCTCGTGGTCTCCGAAAATGGTTATGGAAAGCGTTCAAGCATCGAGGACTACCGTGTTACAAACCGTGGCGGTAAGGGCGTTAAGACCTTGAATGTCACCGAAAAGACAGGAAATCTTATCAGCATAAATTCAGTTACGGACAACGATCACTTGATGATAATCAACCGTTCGGGCATTACCATTCGCTTGGCTGTTGATACATTGCGTGTTATGGGGCGTGCAACTCAGGGCGTTCGCCTGATAAATCTCCGCGATGGTGATGTAATTGCATCAGTTGCAAAGATTGAAGGTGGTGCAGAACTGGAACGTATTGCCGAAGAAGAAGCTGCAAAGATTGCTCAGATGGAAGCCGAGGCTGATGGCGTTATTTCTGCTGAAAATCAGGACGAGGCAGTAACAGAAGAAAATAATGGCGCAGAAATTGCAGTAGAAGAAAATACCGAGAATACTAACGAAAATGATAACATTTAAATTTTAAGATTATGAAGAAGTTATTTTTAATAGGTGTCGCATTGGTTTTGGCACTTTCTATGAGTGCTCAGAAGCAGATGCTGACAAGCGCATGGAGCTATCTGAAGGATGGATACCTTGATGACGCAAAAAAGGCCATCGACAAGGCTGAAGCAAATCCCCAGACTGCTGAAAATTACAAGACTTTCTGGTTCAAGGGTAATATTTATCTTGCATTGTCAACAACAAAGAACAAGAAGTATCAGGCTTTGTGCGACAATTGTATTGATGTTGCCTACGATTCGTACATGAAGGCTCTGAAGTTGAATTTTGTAAAGCCAGAGCATAGGGACATTGATTTTACAACTCAGATGGGGCTTATGAAATTTGTAAGTGTTCTTCAGGAAGGCAATGAAGCATATTTTGAGAGTTCAGAGGCTTTAATGGAGATTCTTGGTGAAAAGTTCCCGGAAATGTCAAGGGTATACAAGGCAAAAGGCGAGGAAGCATGGCGTGCAAACGATTTTGAATCAGCATACCATCAGTGGAGCAAAGCATCAGGTATTCCGTCATTTGCAGGTCTTGACACTACCATATATTATTACACATCATTGGCAGCAATGAGATGCAAGAAATATGACGAAGCCATTGAAATTTGTGATATGCTTATAAAGATGGATTATGGTATGGACAACAAGGAAAGAATATCTGTTTACCAGAATTTGTCGATGGCATTGAAGGAAACTAATGATACTACAAGAATGCTTAAGGTTCTTGACGAGGGTATTAAGAAGTTCCCGAATGACAACTATCCTCTTGTAATTGAAACTTTCAACTATTATGTTGGTTCTGGAAATTCGGAGAAGGCTAGGGAGTATATCAACATGGCAATGGCAAACGATCCCAACAATGCACAGTTCCTTGTAATTCGTGGTACTTTGTCGCAGGAAATGAAGGACAACAAGGCAGCTGAAACCGATTTCAACAAGGCTTTGGAAATCGACCCGAACAATTATGATGCAGTATATGGTCTTGGCGCTTTGTACATCAACACTGCCGCTGATACATTGGAATGGGCAGAAAAGAATGTTCCTCCAACAGATTTCACTACATTTGAAAAATATCAGGAAATAGCAAAAGATTATCAGACCAAGGCTTTGCCTCACCTTGAAAAAGCTTTGTCAATAAAGCCAAACGATTTGCAGGTTCTCCAGATTCTCAAGGAATTGTACTACAAGACTGGCAAGTATGAAGAAAGCCAGCAGATGGGTGCTAGAATCAAGGAACTCACCGAATAAGCATTAATTTATAACATACGAAAGAGGGCAGAAATGTCCTCTTTTTTTGTTCATAACTATCTCTAAAAACACTTGTCGCAATCCTATTTATTGTTTAATTTTGCAAACGTAAAATTTGAAATGAACAGAATTAGCGCAATATCATTCAAAAGGAGCTTGGTATTTCTGAATATCAAGGAGCGCGATTCATTTTAATTCTGGAAACCGTTTTCGGCATTTTCCATTTGCTGGAAATTGTTTCCGTTTTCATTTTTTCCGTAAGGACAATCAAAAATATTTATTAATAAATTAAAAATTTAAAAATTATGGAATTACCATTTGCAGAAGCGTGGAAAATTAAGATGGTTGAACCCATTAAGAAGTCCACAAGAGAACAACGCGAAAAATGGCTCGAAGAAGCCCACAACAACATCTTCATGTTGAAGAGCGACTATGTTTATATCGACCTTTTGACCGACTCAGGTACTGGTGCTATGAGCGACCGTCAGTGGAGCGCAATGATGATGGGCGATGAGAGCTACGGTGGTGCTCGCAGTTTCTATCACATGAAAGATACTATTACAGAACTTACTGGTTTCGAATATGTTATTCCTACACACCAAGGTCGTGCAGCAGAGAATGTTTTGTTCTCATACTTGGTAAAGCCAGGCATGGTTATCCCTGGAAACGCTCATTTCGACACTACTAAGGGTCATATCGAAAGCCGTAAGGCATTCGCAATTGATGTTACCGTTCCCGAAGCATACGACACTCAGCTCGAAGTTCCGTTCAAGGGCAATGTAAGCCTCGAAAAGTTGGAAAAGGTATTGCAGGAAAATAAGGGCAATGTTCCTTTCTTCGTTCTTACTGTTACTAATAATACTGTTGGTGGACAGCCAGTTAGCATGAAGAACATCCGTGAAACCTGCGAACTCTGCCACAAGTACGGTGTTCCAGTAAACATCGACTCGGCTCGTTTCATCGAGAATGCTTACTTCATCAAGACTCGCGAAGAAGGTTATGCAAACAAGACTCTCCGTGAAATTTGCAAGGAAATGTTCGGTTATGCTGACAGCATGACAATGTCGGCAAAGAAGGATGCTCTTGTAAATATGGGTGGTTTCATTGCAACAAGAAAGAAAGACTGGTACGAAGGTGCTAAGTTGTTCTGCATTCCTTTCGAAGGCTTCCTTACTTACGGTGGTATGAACGGTCGTGATATGGATGCTTTGGCTGTAGGTTTGAAGGAAAACATTGAGTTCGACATGGTTGAAACTCGTATCAAGCAGGTTCACTATCTTGCAAAGAAGTTGGACGAATATGGTATTCCTTATCAGCGTCCTGCTGGCGGACACGCTATTTTCGTTGATGCCGACAAGGTTCTCACCAACATTCCGAAGGAAGAGTTCCCAGCACAGACATTGACATGCGAACTTTACCTTGAAGCTGGTATCCGTGCTTGCGAAATCGGTTATGTTCTTGCTGACCGTGACCCAGTTACTCGCGAAAACCGTTTTGGTGGCAACGACTTTGTTCGTCTCTGCATTCCTCGCCGTGTTTACACCAACAACCACATGGATGTAATCGCAGCTGCATTGAAGAATGTATATGATCGTCGCGATACCATTAAGCGTGGTCTTGAAATCACTTGGGAAGCTGAATTGATGCGTCACTTCACTTGCCAGTTCAAGAGACTCAAGTAAATTTACGATTTACGATTGTAGATTTTTGTAATGCAAAATTAAGGTCGTCGAATGACGGCCTTTTTTGTTATATATCAGTTTTGTCAAAGGAAGTTATTTGTTTGCAAACTTTTTCAGCTTGTTTTCATCCAATCGTTGTACAGTCCATTCGTCCATTGGTATTGCACCTATGCTACGATATACATTAAGAGCTGGCTGGTTCCAGTCGAGGCATATCCATTCCATGCGACCGCAGTTGCGATCTACTGCAAGTTTTGCAAGATATTTCAACAGGGCTTTGCCGTAACCCATGCCGCGCTTTTCGGGAATGACAAAAAGGTCTTCAATGTACAATCCCTTGCGTCCGACAAAGGTTGAGAAGTTGTGGAAGAACAAAGCAAAGCCAACTATTTGACCATTTTCTTCGGCAAAGACAACTTCAGCTGATTTTTCAACAAAAATAGACTGAAGAATTGTGGACTCGTCGGCTACAACTTCGTGCAAACATTTTTCATATTCCGCAAGACGTTTTATGAGTTCGAGTATTTTCCCTGATTCGCTCTTTTGTGCAGGTCTGATGCTAATATCCTTGTTAATCATGTTGTTATGTAATAATGTTGAATGCAAAGTTACAGAATGTTTGATTTTAATACAATGAAAAATGCGTAAAAATACCTATTTGCCATTATTATGGATAGCCATACCTTTGTATCGCATAAGGTTAAAGTAAAGTATAATATGACTGTACAGTTAACAGGGGGAGTTCCCAAAACTTCCCCTTGTTTTTTTTTATTACAAACGCTCTCCATTTGTGGAAAGCGTTTGCTAAATAGTGACGGCTTTATTTTACCCCTCAGAATCGCTTCCGACACTATTTTATGAAATTTACAATTTCATTTTGAGAAACAGTTGTCTGTTCTCCAGTTGCCATGTTCTTTATTGTAGCCGTGCAGTTTGCAACTTCATTTTCACCTATAATAATAACAAACGGTATGTTTTGGCTGTTTGCAAACTTGAATTGCTTGTCCAGCTTTGATTTTTCTGGGAAAACAATGCAACTTATTCCTTCTTTCCTAAGTTTTCTTGCAATTTCTATGCAGTTGTACTCCTCGTTTTGTCCGAAGTTTACGAGTAGGGCAGTGCTGTATTCATCGGTTTGTTTCGGGAAAAGTTCGAGTTGTGTCATGACATCGTAGATGCGGTCGGCACCAAACGAAACGCCAACACCAGACACATCCTTCAGTCCGAAAATACCAGTAAGGTTGTCGTAACGACCGCCACCGCAGATGCTTCCTATTTCCACGTCGTTGGCTTTAACCTCGAAGATTGCTCCTGTGTAGTAGTTCAGTCCACGGGCAAGGCTCAGGTCGAGTTCTACGTTTATTCCAAGTTTGTGCTCGCGTATGTAACCGAAAATCATATTCATTTCTTCGATTCCAGCCTTGCCTGTTTCGGTGTTGCCGATAATGCTTTTTATCAGCTTGAATGTTTCTTCGGTGTTGCCCTTGTTGGTGAGAATAGGACGGAGTTTTGCAATGGCATCGTCCGAAAGTCCGTTTGCGCGAAGTTCTTCCTCAACTTTTTCCAGACCGATTTTGTCAATCTTGTCGATGGCAACGGTTATGGCAACAAACTTGTCGGCTTCGCCAATAGCTTCGGCAATGCCCGACAGAATTTTGCGGTTGTTGAGCTTCAATGTTACTGAAATGCCTAGTTTTGCAAATACATCGTCGATTATTTGTATTAGTTCGAATTCGTTGAATAGTGATTTTGAGCCGATTATGTCAACATCGCACTGGTAGAACTCTCTGTATCTGCCTTTTTGTGGCTTGTCGGCACGCCAAACTGGCTGAATCTGATAGCGTTTAAACGGAAATATTATGTCGTTTCTGTGTTGCACTACAAAACGTGCAAACGGAACGGTAAGGTCGTAGCGGAGACCTTTTTCCGAAATGTTGTTCGTGATTTCTATATAATTCTGAGCATCAATACTATCCTTCGAAATCTTATCGGTGAAATTTCCAGAGTTCAGAATCTTGAAAAGCAATTTGTCTCCTTCAGCGCCGTATTTGCCGAGTAGGGTAGAGAGGTTTTCCATTGCCGGGGTTTCTATCTGCGAAAATCCGTAGTTATGAAAAACTTCCTTTATGGTGTTGAAGATATAGTTTCTTCTGTTCATTTCGGCAGGACCGAAATCGCGAGTTCCTTTGGGTGTTGAAACCTGTTGTGCCATTTTGCTAAAAAATTAGACATTAAACCTTATATTCAGTATGTCGCCGTCCTCTACGACGTATGTCTTTCCTTCGACATGGAATTTGCCAGCGCTTTTTACCGCATTTTCTGAGCCTAAAGTTACGAAGTCGTTGTATTTCATAACTTCTGCGCGAATGAAACCGCGTTGCAGGTCGCTGTGGATAACACCAGCAGCTTCGGGTGCAGTTTCGCCCTTGTGGATAGTCCATGCGCGTATTTCCTTTGGACCAACTGTAAAGAAGGACTGCAAGTTGAGCAGATCGTAGGCTTCGCGGATTACCCTGTTTACGCTAGGCTCTTCAAGTCCGTAGTCGGCAAGAAATTCCTGCTTTTCCTCGTCGCTGTCGAGTTCTGAAATTTCTGATTCGAGTGCCGCAGCAATTGTAAGTATTTTTACATCAGAACCTTCGAGAGCTTTCTTTACTGCATCTACATATTTGTTGCCATTCTTGATTGAACCTTCATCAATGTTGCAAACGTACATCACTGGTTTCGTCGTTAGTAGGAAAAGGTCGGAAATATATTTCTTGTCTTCTTCCTTTACAGGTGCTGTGCGGGCATTTTGCATGTTTTCAAGGTGTTCCTGATATATTTTTAGAACATCTACTGCCTGTTTTGCTTCCTTATCGCCGACTTTTGCAGCCTTTTCCATTCTTGCAATCTTCTTTGTAATAGACTCTAAGTCTTTTATTTGAAGTTCAAGGTCAATGGTTTCCATGTCTCTTACAGGGTCAACTGAACCGTCGATGTGGGGGAGGTTGTCGTCGTCGAAGCAACGGAGCACATGAATAAGTGCATCTGCATTTCTGATATCGGCAAGGAATTGGTTTCCAACGCCTTCGCCGTGATTCGATCCTTTTGTAAGTCCAGGAATGTCCACAATGTCAACGGTTGCTGGTACAAGTTTCTCGGTTGGTTGGAATTTTTCCATTTCCTTGAGTCTTGCATCGGGTACCGAAATTACACCTATATTAGATTTATTGCTCGAAAATGCGAAGTTGCTAGTTTCCGCTTTTGTTTTCGACATGCAGTTGAAAACCGTAGTTTTACCGCAGTTGGCTATGCCTATGATTCCACAATGTAAACCCATTTCTATTTAAATTTTAGTGGTGCAAATTTAATAATAATTATTGGTGTAAAAAACAAATGCGGCATTTGCCGCACTTGTATATCTGTTGTTTTTCTATTCCATTAGCAGGTAGAATGTTCCAGACTTGCTGTACTCTTTGTCCTTGTAGTCGGCATACCTTATTTTATATACATAGTAGTCGGTGTGGTAGTATCTCCTTGCGTCTTTTCCCGACCAGCCTTCTGTAATGTTAGTGGTCTTGAATACCTGTTGTCCCCATCTGTCGTATATAATAAATTCGTATGGGTAATCCTTTACAAACGACATTATCGGTTTGAATACTCTGTTGACCTCGTCCTTTGATGTGATGTTGAAAGCTGTTGGTAACCAAACAATAGGAGTTTCGTATATGCAAGCAATATTTGAACGGCTGACATTCTGTTGCTGAATGTCGGGGGTATTTTCGTATGCTTCTACGAAGTAGCAGAATGTATTTGTAAGGTACTCGTTCTTGTCGTGGCATCTCTTTACATATTCGGATATGTTATTGTTGAATGACAAAACGCCTTGACCATTGCTTCCTATTTCTGTTACAACACCGTCGAAATAACTGTATATCTTATATGAAATTACACCGTTTGGCCAATCCCTGTATTCACTCCATTCGAGATTATGGTCAATAGTTTCCAATGATGTTGCGGTAAGCAGTATATTGCTGGCAATGTTAGACATTTTTGAAATCTGTCCGCATGGGTCAACAGATGCTAGTACGTATTGATATGTATTTTGCGTTGCGTCAACATCAGAGTCAGTATATATAATCTGAGTTTGACCGGAGAATGGGAAACTTGCTATTGTTTTGTAGTCGTCGTCGTTGTTCATGGCTCTCAGCAACTGGAATTCGGAAACTTCTCCTGAATTTGCGATTTGGAAGCTAAGTGCAATATTTTGGTTTTCATCGACACTTGCATATTGAGCGATTAGTCGCATTGGACCTTCATGTCCTGAGGATGTGAAGTCTATTGAGTTTGAAGTTGCAGTAGTTCCGTTGTTGTTGACAGCTTCGATATAGTAGCAGTACCATCTGTCGTTTGCAAGGTTTTCGTCGATGTATTCGTTGGTTGTTGCCGATACGGTCTTAATGAGTTGGTAGTCTGTACCGGTGAATCTTCTGTAAACTCTGTAGTTTGCTATATTGGTACCCCATCCGGAATAGCTTGACCATGTAAGGGCAACTTTATGTTCGCATTTGTCGAATGTTGAAGTAAGCAATATTGTTGAATGATAGTCGGTGATTGTGCTTTTGTAACCGTCTCTGTCGAATGAGGCGAGGCGGAATCTTTCGCTGGTGCTTTTTGCGGACGAGCCGACGTATTCGTAAAATGTCGATGCACGCTCGTAAACAGTGTCAAGTGTTGTTGTTATGTTGTCAACAATTTTGTAAACGATGTAGCCAACAACATCTGTTGAGTCACTTGGCCGCCATGTCAACTTGACCGTTGTCGGCGATGATTCGGGTATAACGCTTGCCGACTGGAACTTTGGCGGGTCGGGAAGATTGTTCTGGGCAACAGCCGAAATGCTGAACGCCAACAGTATCATTGATATAATTTTCTTCATACACATCTGTGTTTCCTAATTTAGAAAATTCTGAATTAATGAAATTTTCTTTGGTAATGTACTGATTATCAATAATAATGAGTTTTCAATACAGACTAAATCAACTTCAATAAAACATCTTTCAAAATTAATTACAATATTTTAAATATGCAAATATAATTTTAAATTAGTTTAATGTGAAGAAAAAATAAAAAAATAAGACCGCTTTTGACGGTCTTATTTTTCTTGTTATATTCTTGGTTATTAGAACTTAACGATGCTGTGGTTGATTACCTTGTCGTTGTTGATGATTCTTATTACCAAGTTTCCTGTGATTTCGGAATCAATGTTTATTGTTTCTGTAGAACTGTTAATTTGTCCACAGCTAATCATTTTTCCTGTCACATCGTAGATTTCGTAAGTCGAACCTTCGCAGTTGTCAACAGTCAACATTCCGTCGGTTGGGTTGGGGTAGATTGCGATTGCACCCATTCCGAAGTCTTCTACGAAATTGTTGGCAGCGATACGTATATTGAAGTCCTGAGTTGTCTGGTAAAGTACATCTGAAACAACGATTGTGACGCGTGGTCCGTTACCTACTGTTGTTGCGGTCAATGGAGTTCCGCTCAATGTTGCTGTACCGTCACCGTTGTCAACCAATGTTGCCCACGACGGAGCGTTTGTTGCTTCAATAGTAAGTTGATCGTTGTTTGCATCGGTGCATGTGATTTCATATACATATTCAACATTTTGAGTTGCTGTTGTTATCGGCTGTGAAGTGAATTCAGGTGGTACATTGGTTGTGTGTACTATAATTGTAAATGGCTGTGTTGCAGTTTCCTCTCCGTCGTCGGCAGTAAGAATAACCTCGTAGTTTTGTGAAATCATATCGGGGTTGAGGTGAGGTGCTGTTCCTGAAAGAACATATTCGCCATTATTACGTGCGAGAGTTAACCAGTTTGGACCACTAGTCATAGTTATTGTAATAGGATTTTCAGTTTCGTTTACAGCAACCACATTATAACTATATTCAGCATCTTCGTCGATGTTGGTAACTGGCAGTGAAGTGAAGTGCAATCCCAAATTGATACCTTTCCACTTGTAGATACCACCATTGTTTGCATCCCAGTTGAATCCACCTGCCCAACCAGTGTTGATGTCGTACATTCTAACTTGGACATACTGTATTGAGTCATCAAGCATTTCCCAAGTTGTACCCCAGTCGGTTGAGTATGCAGAGAAGTTGTCTTCGAGTGCTGAAGCAGATTTTGTTATGACAATCATACCTGGTGTTCCAGGAACAAGGCAGAATGATGAGAAATAGCTGTCGGCAACATCTACGGCATTCCAAGTCTGTCCGCCGTCAGTTGTTCTGAGGAACTGCCAGTTGGAAGTCTGACCTGTTGTCTGGTTGTAATCTAATACTGTAATGGCACCGTTCATTTCGTCTGCCCACGACATATCTGAAATCATTTTTGATACGCCAGTGTTGAGTACTGTCCAAGTTGCGCCCTTGTCGGAAGTCTTGTAGATTCTTCCCTTGTTGGTTCCGAACCATGCTATATCGCCGATAGCCCAGTCGAGGCCAACTGTACTTGCTTCTGAACTTTGTGCAGCAGGTGCTTCTACTGCTGTCCATGTTGCACCGCCATCGGTAGTTCTGTAGATTTCGAAGTTTCCACTTACAGGGTCACCCTGTGCATAACCTTCGTTTTCGTTGAAGAAGTGAATGACATTAAGGAAACTTGATGAATTCTGGTATAGATCTTCGCCCTGACGAGTCCATGTGTCGCCACCGTCTGTGGTCTTAAAGATTCCTCCCTTGCCGTTAGCCTCAGTACTGTAGTTTGCTGTCCATGCGGTAGTTCCGCTGATTGCGCTGATGTCGCCTGGCATCCAGTCAGCATCGTAGCTGAAAGTCTTAGGAACCCAAGTTGTTCCGCCGTCGTTGGTTACACCGAAGTCACGAGCAACAGTGCCGTCAGTACCATTCATAGTTGTGAACCAAACATTTTGCGGGTCAACGATTTCGATGTTATAAGAAGCTCTGTATTGTGCTGCAAAGTGAGTATTTTGTTCTTCCCATGCACTTTGACCAAGACTTGCACTTTGACCTACTAATATAAAATAGGTCTTGGTTTCGGTATCGGTATTTTCGCCGTCGCTAACGGTAAGTCTAACCTGATATATACCTTCTTCATTGTATGCAATGTTTTGAGGGTTCTGTTCTGTTGAAGTTGCTGGTGTTCCTCCTTCAAATTCCCATGACCAAGAGGTTGGTGTTCCAATGGTTCTGTCGGTGAAGTTGATAGAGTCGCCTACAGCGAGTATAACTTCGCTTGCTTCAAAGTCTGCAACCAAATCCATGTTTAACAAGCCAGCTGCGTGAACTGCTGCGAATGCATCGATACGGCCGGCACCCATGCTGTCAACAAATTCAGGGTTGATTGCGTCAACATTTACGCAAGTGCTCTTCATTACAGCTGTGAGTTCTTCTGGAGTAAGAGTTGGGTTCTTTGAAAGGATAAGACCAGCAAGACCAGATGCTACAGGGCAAGCCATTGATGTTCCTTGCATTATGTCGTAGTTGCCTTCAACACCACAACCACCAGCACCACCGGTAGTAACTTGAGAAGCGTCACCAGACAAACCTCCACTTAAATATTCAGAGTAATCTCCAGCTACATTGTAGGTTGTGCTTAATACAGAGAATGTTATTAATCCCATAGAGCCTTGGTATGCGAAACCGCCTGGGGAAAGTAGGTCAAGCCATGTTCCATAGCAAGAGAAGTCGGATTTTCTGTCGTCAACATCACAAGAACCGACAGCAATTACATGTTCGAGAGCTGCTGGGTATCCAGTGTAATTAACAGGAATGTCGGAGTTAACCTGTGATTCAGCGCCATTGCCATTATTTCCAGCAGCACCGAGCATAATGCATCCCTTGTTGTATGCGTAGTTGACAATGTTCTGCATTGTCTGGAAGAACTGCGGGCTACCCCATGACATATTGATAACATCTGCACCGTGGTCGGCTGCATAAATAATACCTTCGAAACCAGCTGCCATCGACTGACCGTCGCTTGCATCGCTACCGAGTTTTACAGCCATGATTTTCACACCGCTACCTATTGAAGCAACACCAATTCCGTTGTTCTTTTCTGCACCGATAAGACCAGCAGAGTGTGTTCCGTGCGACCAGATGTATGTCGGTGTTGGAGGATTTGGGTCATCGTCACCATCACCAAGGTCGGTTGAGTTTTCACGGTCAATCATGTTGGTAAGGTCTGGATGGTCAATCCATATTGCGTTGTCAAGTACAGCAACGGTAATCTCATCGCTTCCGTCTGTTTCGTCCCATGCGTCTTCAGCATTGATAAGGTTAAGATGCCATGAAGAGTTTGCTTCAAAGCTACCCAATCCCAAGAACAATCCAGGGTAAGAAAGTTCTGCATTATAGTATGGGTCGTTTGGTGTAAATCTTTGTGCTCTAGTGTTCTGGTCACCTTCATAGTTAGAAATGAAGAACAATGGAGCTGGTTCTGCATATTCCACAACACCAAGTTTTTCCATGTCCTTAATCAGCGATTCAATTTTGTCGATAGCACCGAAGTCCATTCTCCAAGTGTGCCTGATAGAATTGCTGCTTGCCGAAAGGAATGGCATGTCAACATTAGTAATTTGGTACTCTTCAACTAAATCGCCCAAAAATGGCAAATCTTTCGGCATGATTCTGCCGTTCTCGTTAGGAACATCTAACGAAACGCTATTACTTACCTTGAAGTAAATACGTCCATCAACCCACAGTGAGTTGTATTTCTGGCCGAATGTAACAAGGGCCATCAACGCGAACACTGCAAGCATAAGAATTCTTCTTATCTCTCTCATGATATTTTAATTTAAAATTAGATACAAACAATCAGGTCGCGAAAATACTAATAATATTATTAGTGCGTACAGATTTATGTATAAAAGTTAATATCTTTTGTTGCGCGTATTACGTGGCGCTTGCCTTTGGGTCCTTGTATTCGCTTGACTATCATGTTTAAATTGCGCAAATTTTGTTTCAAAATGCCCTTGCTACAATAGGTGACAAAAATTCCGCCATCGGTAAGATTGTTGATAATTTTTCGCAGGTTTTCCAATGTCCACATTTCTGGTTGGGTGTCGGGCGAGAAGGCATCAAAGTATATAAGGTCGTATTTGCGAGAAGGGGAGAAGTCTTCGAAGTCGATTTCCTGCTTTAGCAACTTGAAGTTTGGATTGATTTCAATTTCTGAATTCCAGTTGTCGCAGAATTTAGTTGCTGTTTCGGTGTTGAGTTTTGCAGATATGTCCGGTGAGTGGCTTACGAATTGCAGGAATGTTTCTTTATCTATTGGAAATTTCTCGATACCGTGGTAGAAAATTGTATTTCCAAGCGACTTGTTTTCAATAAACGATAGCATTGCGTTAAGACCAGTACCATATCCTATTTCAAGTATGCTTATGTTTTGGTTGTGGAAACTTCGCAAGCCAAGATTTATGAAAATGTGCATCGATTCGGCAACAGCACCATTAATACTATGGTATGTTTCGCCAAAGTGTTCGTTCCTTAGTGTGCAGGAACCGTCGCTTGTGCTAATGATTTCAGTATTCATAAGACAAAGATAATGAATAATTAACAATTAACAATGGACAATTTGGACAATTGATTGTAATGGTTATTAGGATGACAGGCTTGAAGGCCAAAAACAGATTTGAACGCATCAACAACCTTAACCGTACAGGTGCAATTCTTTGCGTCTTAAACCATCACGCACTTGAAACAAATAAACGTCTTTTGCCACAGAAACAGCGTACTTCGACTTGTTCAGCACGAGCAGCATAGAAACTAGAACGGCGTACTTCGGCTGTGCTCACTTCGACTATCGCTTGCTTCGACTCTGCTCAGCACATCGCAGTACATCGCAGCACAAGTAGCCCTCAACGAAGTTAAACTTAGAAACGGCGTCAGCCATAGAAACCAAGAAACTTAGAAACTGGCGCAAGCCTCAAACGGCGAAGCCATTCAAACTACTCCTTTGCTTGTTCGTTTTTTGTTAGTAAATGTTCCAAAAATCACTTGCAAATTGCAATTAGTGCCGAATTTTATTTTATAAATTTGCCAACAAATTTTTCAAAAAACGAATATTTGATATGGCAACAGCAAGTGAACTGAAAGTAAAAGTAGCAAAGATTGCGACAATTGTCGAATACCTTGAAGATGAGCAGATAAGCCAAATTGAAAAGGATATTTTGCTTCAGGCGGTAAGGGAATTGTACTCTGATATATTGGTGACTGACACAACAAAAACCGTAGTTGAAAACACAATACAGGAAGAAGAATCGGTTAACGAACAGCAAGTAGCAGTAGAAGAACCTGTTGATGAAAATGTCCCAGAAACGGTGGCTGCTGCAGTTGTTCCGCCAGTTATTTCTGTAGCATTTGATGATGGCGAGTTCGACTTCTCAGATTTGCTGAAGGATAAAACAATAGAAGAAAATGCTGAGGTTCAAGAAGCGAATGCTCCTGTTGAGAATATCGCAACGGAGGATGTACCAGCAGAAGAAGCCGAGCCAGAGGCAGAAATAGAAGAGCCTATTGCTGAATTTGAACCAGAAGAATTTGACGAACCAGAACCCGAAGATATTGAAGATGTTGATTCTGCTGAAGAATTTGAGGAAGAGGATGACGAAGACGAAGATTTGGATGAAGTTGAGCCAGAAACATTAGAAGAAGTTGAAAACGAAGCTCAGGATGTTGCTCCGGAATCGAATTTTGAAGAAACTGTTACCGATAATACGGAAATCAACTATAGTTTCAACGAGGAACATTTGCAAGAAGAACAACCAATTGTTGAGGAAGATGAACCGCAGACGGAAGAAACGATTGTAAATGAGCCTGTTGTTGAAGAAACTCCAGTTGTGGAAGAAGAGCCTGTTGTTGAGGAAGTGCCAATTGTTGAAGCAGAAGATTCAGTTGTAGATGAACCTCAAGTTGCAGAAATGCCAACCATAGAAGAGTCTGTTGTTGAAACGCCACAGAATGATGAGGAAAAAACTTTTGAGCAGGAAAAACCAGAACCAACTCATATTACTCTTGGCGAACAACTTGGTCAGTCGCGCCAATCATCGCTAAACGATAAGTTTGCAAGCAACAAGCCGTTGGAGGGCAGTATAGGCTTGAAGCCGATTTCCGACATTAAGTCAGCAATACCTCTGGGCGAAAGATTCAGATTCACACGTATGCTGTTCTCGGGCAACGGACCTGCTTTCGATTCAACCGTGGCAACTCTCAATGGAATGTCGAACATGGAGGCTGCTGACAACTATATCCGTACAAACTTCAGTTGGGACATGGATTCTCCAGTGGTTGCCGACTTTATGAATATTGTTCGCAGAAGATACCTGTAAAAATGATAAGCAGGATTTGTCATAAATATTCGACTTGTCATGAGATCACGGATAGCTTGATTTTCACGATTCCCCGTTTCGTATCATCGGAAAATCATAGCTTCCGAGATGACATTCTCTATCAGTCATTCCACAAAGCAGAACGAACAGGCGCAGGAACGAGCCTTGTGAGTTCGCTTGTGCGGAATCTCCTCTGTCTAGTATGTTGCTTCTTTTCATTAAGTATGTTTTCTACTGCTTCTCTGTCGGCACAGAACCTTGATAGGGTAAGGCAGCACATACAAACATTGACTTCGCCCGAATTTCACGGACGCGGATATACTTTCTGCGGTGGCGACAAGGCTGCAAAATACATTGCCGATGAGTTCAAGTCGTTGGGAGTTAGGTCGTTTGGAAAATCCTACTATCAGGATTTTCACTACGACATGAATACCTTTCCTGCAAAAATGTGGGTTGCCATCGATGGCAAGGAACTGCAGGCAGGAACCGATTTCATACCAGGTCAGTTTACGCCCACAGTGAAGGCATCGTACGAATTGTTTTTGCCCGATTCGCTGCTGCTGAACGATACCGTTGCGTTTATGACCCGTTATTTTTTCGAGGACTGGTCGAAAAAAATGCTTGTCATCGACTATGCGCAGACGGAGAACAAGGAAATCAAGATGTTTTACATCAAGGTTTTGTACGGCAATACGCGCTTTGGTGGAATTATGGAACTTATTCCCGATGAACTAATGTCATCCGTGGGTGGTCGTCAGCAGTCGTACCCTGTGATAAAGGTTAAGCGCGAGGCATTTGACCGTTCTGCAAAAAGCATTTCGATTGACATTACAGCAAAACTGAAGAAAAATTTTGCAGCAAAGAATGTAATCGGCTACATTGAGGGCAAAAATCCAGACAAATATTATGTTTTTTCTGCTCACTACGACCATATTGGAACAATAGGGAAGGATGTGTATATTCCTGGTGCGCAGGATAATGCATCGGGAACGGCTATGGTTCTCGACCTTGCTTCGTATTACACCAAGCATCAGCCTGAATGTACAATGGTTTTCATGCTGTTTTTCGGTGAGGAGGCAGGTTTACTCGGTTCATCATACTATGTTGAACATCCGCTGTTTCCATTGGAAAAGATTCGCATGGGATTTAACCTTGACATGGTTGGCACTGGCGATGAAGGCATAACGATAGTGAATTCAAGCGAAGATGACTATGCAGGTGTGTGGTGGTTGTTAAGCGGATTAAATATTCAAAACAAATATTTTGAAACCATTAAGCAACGAGGAGCAGCCGCCAATAGCGACCATTATCCGTTCAATAAGAAAGATGTTAAGTTTGTTTTCATATACACTATGGGACCTGGAACTTTTTACCATAATGTGAAAGACAGGTACGAAACCTTGACATTCACAGGATATGAAAGTTTGTTTGGGCTGTTGACTAAATTTGTGGAAAGTTATGAGTAAACTATATTTGGTGCCTACACCGGTCGGAAATCTTGAGGACATGACATTTCGCGCTGTAAATGTGCTGAAATCTGTTGGTTGCATACTTGCCGAGGACACACGCACATCGGCGGTGCTGATGAAGCACTACGGAATAACTACACCGCTTGTAAGCCATCACAAGTTCAACGAGCACAAGACATCCGATGGCATTGCCGAAAGGATTCTCGGTGGTGAAGACATTGCGCTCGTTACCGATGCTGGCACGCCCGGAATTTCCGACCCTGGATTTCTGCTTGTGCGTACCTGTGTGGAAAAGGGCGTGGAAGTGGAATGTCTGCCTGGTGCAACGGCTTTTGTGCCTGCTTTGGTGAACTCGGGGTTGCCCTGCGAAAGGTTTACCTTCGAGGGTTTTCTTCCACAGAAGAAGGGCAAGAACAAGAAGGTGCAGGAACTGGCAGAAGAGGAGAGAACTATGATTTTCTACGAGTCTCCGTTCCGCTTGGTGAAGACTTTGGAACTTTTCTCCCAATATTTCGGAGAGGAACGACAGGCTTGCGTGTCGCGTGAGATTTCCAAGATTCACGAGGAGAATTTCCGAGGTACGCTTAGAGATTGCATCAAGCATTTTTCGCAGAAGGATGTCAAGGGCGAAATTGTGATTGTCGTAGAAGGCAAGAATAGGAAAGTGAGAAATGCAGAAAACGAGGATGATGAATAATTTATAGATATGAAAAGAGTTTTTACATACATAATTGTTTTATTGGTATCGGCACATTGCTTTGCGCAAAGTGATGAGTTTACAAGAAATATAAATGTAGAAGGGGAACTTGTTGTTGTAAACGGTGTCAAATTCAAGAGGTATTGGTACGAGACGAAAGATTTTAAGAAGCAAACCTTTTCAAAGACAATAGATTTTACTTTGCCATTGCTGGAAGACGAAACTGTGATGTATAAAATTGGGGATGAATTACTTCTTGGTGAGTACGACAGCAGGGAACTTGGACAGCAGATGCGGGAAGAACAGGATGCACAAACAGAGGAAATAGTTGCAGTTTTGGAAAAAGGCAATTTGTCTGACTCTATTAACGAAGATTACTACGAAACTGTTTGGAAGATTGTTCCTGTGTTTGTCGGAGGTGGATATGTTGCATTTGTATCGACATTTTCTCAAAAGTTTGCAAGTGATATACCTGCGCCAATGTGGGGCGATGCTGGTTCTATTTACGAACTTTCGACAGGAAGGCGTATAACAGAGGAAGATGTATTCGGCAAGAATGCGGAGCAAAACAAAGCCGTAGCCCAAATGTTGTATGCGCAGTTGAAGAAAATTCTTAAAAGTGAGTGTGAAAATGTGGAAGATGTCGTTCTGTTCAATGGCAACTTCTATTTCACAAACAAGGAATTGGTATTCATGTATGGTTCGTTCGAAATGTACTATACTTCGGGCGTTACAAGGTTGTCGCTTCCAAAGAAAAACCTAAAACCTTACTTGAATGTTGATGGCCCGCTGTATAAATATTGGTTTGGTGATAAATAGTTTGTCGTGAAAAAGCTTGTTTTATATATCATAGTTTTATTGCTGTCGGTGCAGTGCTTTGCGCAAATGGCGTCGCAGAGCAAAAAACTTACTGTTGCCGATACAGTAATGGATGGTGCAAATTTTAGATTGTTTAGTTTTGAATTTGAATCGGCGGAATTCTCAAAGAAGGTATATTTGCTTTTGCCCTTGATCGAAGACGATGCCGTCAGACAGGCAATTTGGGACAACATGCTTAGAGACAACTATGACAGCAAGACGCTCGAGCAGAAAATGAGTGATGAAATCAATATGTATTGGGACAATGTCGCCAGTAATCCGGAACTTGTCAATGCTGAAAAGATGGATGAGCGGTATTCTGATATTGAATATTATGAATCATCGTGGAGTGTTACACCAATATTTGTCAGCGATGAATACATTGCGTTGGTTGACTATTTTTCGGAGTATAGCGGCGGTGCAATACATCATCAATGGGGCGAAGTGGCGTATGTGTTCAGTCTTTCGACAGGAAAGCAAATCTCTCAGGAAGATATTCTCGACGATATTGGTGCACATAGGTATCTTGTAGCCTGCAAGTTGTATTCGCTTCTGAAGAAATCCCTTGGGGAGGATAACGACAGCGATGATGCCAATGTTATGGGTATGTTGAATGACAATTTTTACTTTACAGATAAGGAGCTGATATACATGTATGTACCATACGAAGTTGCATATTATGCTGCGGGAGAACCTACTTTGTCGCTTCCGAAGAAATGGCTCAAGCCGTACCTGAATGTTGACGGACCTTTGTATAAGTATTGGTTTGGAAAAAAATTGAGTATAATATTATGACAAAAGGAGTTTTACAATACGGAGTATTTGCTTTGTGCCTGTTGTGTTGGTGTTGCTCGCAGAAGGAAAACAAGGACGGTGAAGAGTCTGGTCCGGTTGTGGAAAAGGATGCCGTTGCAGTTGTTGATTCGGTTGAACCAAAAATTGCGGAGCAAATTGTTGATACCGTTGTAGATGTTCCAGAAGAACAGTCGCCAAATATTGTTTACGACACTGTAATGATGGGTATGGACTTCCGCTGTTATCATTATAAGGGGGCTTCAAAGGAGTCTTCCAGTGAAATTAATTTTGTTATTCCCATAAACGGAAATGCAACCGTTACGAAAAAAATAGTGCATAAGATATTTGAAATGCCTGGGCTTGAGGATTATGCAGGAGGCGACTTGAAACAAAAGCTGGATGATGATTTTTCTGTGTACGCAAAGAGTTCGGACAAAGAAGGGGAGACTGGTACCGTTGAAGGTGACGAGGAAGAAACAGAATATTTTTCATCTACATTGACGGTTTGCCCGATAGATGTCGTTGGTGGATTCTTGATTATGTCGTTGAGCCAATGGGAGTATTACAGCAGTTCGCTGCATCCTATGTGGGGCTGTCAAAGCATAGTCTTTAGTTTGGCATCTGGCGATGTTGTTTCGCAGGACGATATATTGGAAAATGATAAGGAATCCAGAATGGTTGTGGCAGAAAAGTTGGTCGATCTGTTAAAGGAATATCTTGAAGAAGAGGAGGTGACCGACTACGGATTGGATATGTTGAATGACAATTTCTTTTTCAATGATAGCGAGTTGACATATATGTATAATCCGTATGAGGTTGCGTATTATGCGGCTGGCGCACCTGAATTGAAATTAGAAAAGGAATGGTTGAAACCATACATGAAGAAAGACAGTGAGTTGTATAAATATTGGTTTAAAAATTAAATGATATGAGAAAAATATTAATACCGATTATTGTTGTATTGTGTGCTGTTTTGTTTGTTGCATGCAGTAATTCTAATGCACAGAAAAGGGAAGCAGAACAGCAGAATTATAATGATACTGCTAGTGTTGAGGAAGTTGACACTCTTGCCGACCTTGACATTGATGAGGATACCTACGAAATGAATGGCATAACTTTCCATACTTACAAGGCATCTGATGGTGACGAAGAGTATGAAAGTTTTGCCGAACTTATATTGCCTGTGCCCAATGGCGACAAGGTTTTGGAAAAGATTCTCCGACAGTTGCTTCCCGAAGATATAGACATAAATAACATTCAGGGATATTTGGACATGACATACGCACCTGTGGAAGCATCAGCCACCAAATCGAGCGACGACGATGAAGAAGAAATAGATGCTTCAACTATATGGAGAATTGAGCCTGTTCTTGTCCTTGACAAGTATCTTGTTATGGAAACCGTTGACGGCTATATGGACCAGTTTATGGCGCATCATGATATTTTGCAAAGTACTATTGTGTTCGACCGCACTACTGGCGAGGTAATGACAAGGGATGATATGTTTGATGATGACGCCGACTGGCTCAAGATTGCACGCAAGTTCCGCGAAAGTGCAAACGAAGACCTTGGTGAGTTCGACGGTTCAGACTTTGCCGATCCCGATGGATTCCTGGTTGATGAAGTATTTAATCGTGGAGATTTTTACTTCAACAACGATTCTCTGTTCTTTGTGTATGGTCCGTATGAAATTAATTATGCCTATGGTTTTGATGTCAAGATGGGCGTATCGAAGCAATGGATTAAGCCGTACATGAATAAGGAAAACTATCTTTACAAATATTGGTTTGGAAAATAAATAATTGAATATGAAAAATATACGTTCGCTATTGGTCGTTGTCGCTATTTCGTTGCTGGTATTTGCCTGCCACAATAAGTACACCGACGATATTATTGATGCCAAGGACATTGAGTTCGAGGAGTTTTCGACAAGTCGTTTCCCCGAATTTGATGCAAACCTTGAAGTGGCGATTTATTTTAAGTTGCCGAAAACCGGTGTAAATGAGAAACTCGACAGCATTTATGCCGACCTTGTGGCTTTTTACACCGACAGTTCAAAGCGTGAGATACAGAGCGGTATCGAGATGTTTGCCGATTCTATTGAGGCAGAGTATTATACAAACAAGGAGGATATTGGAGCCGACATTTCGGGCTTCATTTATGCCGTCAACTACTACGACAGCATTTATCCAGTGTTCGCCGATGGAAATCTGCTTGCATATCTCAACGGACATTATGAGTATCAGGGAGGTGCACACGGATTGTCGGCGACAACCTATTCGGTTTACAACCTCGCAACAGGCAAGCGGATTACCGAAGACGACATTTTTTTGATGAACGACACTACATTGAAGGTTTTGTCGGACATGATAGAGGAGGCCTTTGGCGTTGAGTATTCTTCCGAAATTGATGATTTGTGGGAAGATGATGTCAATTATGTGAACGGAAACTTCTGCATATCAGCCGATTCGCTGTACTATCAGTACCAGCCGTACGAGATTGGCCCTTACGCAATGGGAATGCCGAGGGTAGCACTGCACAAGGATTCGGTAAAGTCGTTCCTGAAAAAGGACGGACCGCTGTATGAATATTGGTATCCGGAGAAGAAAAAATAATTTGGGGGCTAAAAGGCAGGAAGAAGAAAAGGCAAACGGTCTAACAGTCTAGCAGTCTAACGGTCTAAAAGACTAAAAGGCAGAAAGGCAGGGAGACTGCAAGACCGCAAGACCTTCAAGCCCCAAACAACCATAAACAACTTAAAACAATTTTAAACAACTTCAAACCTATAAACCAGAAACTTAGAAACATAGAAACCCAGAAACGGGCTTTGCCCATAGAAACAATCTTTTGAACATGAAAAACTTACATTACATACTTTTTGCAATCCTGCTATCAGCAGTAGTTTGTTCTTGCAAAAGCAAGTATGCTGAGCCAACGGCAGATGAAAACGACGCAAAGTCGGAAGAAGTGGCAGCCGACAGTATTCCAGAATCTGATACGACGGCAGTAGAGGAGACGGCATTTGAGTTGGAAATGAAGACCTACCGCGTAGTGAAGTCGGCAAAGGGATGTTCGTTTACTTACCACGCTGTTTTGCCTGCCGATACCGACAACAAGGCGATTCTTGCCATTCGCGACGATGTGCTTGGCGAAATTTCCAATGGCGTGGATGTGACGGCTGATTTTAAGCGAAGTGCTGCCAATTCTGTAAGAATGTATCAGGAAGCCGTTGCCGATTCAACTGACGAGTACTTTGAATATTTTGAAGAGTACGATTTGGACAGCATTTATCCAGTATTTGTGGCTGAAGGGTTTATTGCAATGGCGTATTTTGCATTCTACGAAGTTTCAACTGCTCCGCGCACCGCAATGGAATACCATTATAAGATGTACGATCTTGCTACTGGCAAGCGAATGACGGAAAAGGACATCTTCTGCGATACGCGCAAGGCTAAGAACCTCATTGAAAAGTATATCTGGGAGCAAACCGAACCCTGGCAGAACGGAGACGAGGACGACGCATCGCAGATTACAAACGAGGAAGTGTTTAACGGCAACTATTATGTTAGTGAGGACAAGTTTTTTGTTTGCTACAATTCCAGCGTCTATTTCATCCCCGGAGGCATCGACATTGAAATCCCAAAGGAAGCATTAAAGCCTTATTTGAAGCAGGACGGATTGATATATAGGTATTGGTTTGGGGAGGAGTAGTACTCGCTTGAAATTCCAAAATTTGTCAGATTAATATTTTTTATTTATTTTTGCATCAAATACAAGAATATGGACGCCAGGATTTCGAAAACGATAGCGGAATATTTTAAAACCCAGCCAGTTGAAAAGGCTTGGATTTTTGGTTCGTATGCTCGTGGCGAGGAAACACCGCAGAGCGACATTGATATTCTTGTTGTATTTGACCAAAAGAACGGCAAAGGGGTCAGTTTGTTCAAACACATTGGAATTGCCTTGGACTTGGAGAATATTTTGGGTAAAAAAGTTGATTTGATTACCGAAGGAACCTTGTTGCCTTTTGCGCAGGAATCTGCTCAACACGACAAAATTCTTATTTATGAGAGAGCAAATTAAAGACAAGGGTAGGCTTGAACACATACTTGAAAGCATCAACAACATATTTGAGTTTTCGAATGGTAAGACTTTTGAGCAGATAGAGCAAGACAAAATGTGTTATTACGCCATTGTTTACCAATTGGTTGTTATAGGAGAGGCTTCCAATATGCTCACAAAGGATTTTCGAGATACACACACTTTAACACCTTGGCGTGAAATTATCAGTATGCGCAATTTTATTGTTCACGGCTATAATATTGTTGACAAACAAGAAGTTTTTCAAGTAATAGAAAACGATTTGATACCGCTAAAAGACAATATCTTAGCATATTTAAAAGAAATGGAAAACGAAATGTAAATTCTTCCATAATTACAAGTGTTTTCTAGTAATCGTTGTCAACGATGATTAAAAGTTTTAAATTTTGCTTGATAAGTCAACTTTTTGTTGTATTTTCATGTAAAATATGAAACAATGCAATCTGAATTTGTTTGTTGCATTAGCAGATATTTGTTTGTGTGTTTAATGTTGTATATCAGTAATTTACCAAAAAAACTTGACGAAAATTTTACTTGCCTCCCACATTTTTATGACGAATATTTGGTAAATCTCGCACATTTTGTTGACGAATAATATGTAAAAATTCGTGGCTACTATTAATTTTTTATTATTTATCTCTTTGCTATATCTCGCCAATCCATTATATTTGCTGTGAAATTTAACTGAATGTATAACACTTAAAAACATACCGCCCATGACATAGAAAACCGACTTAACACATTGATTTTAAAAATAAAAAAGCGTTTTTGCTTTTGTTCCTTGGGACAAAATTCTGGAAAAATTTAAACAACGAGGCAATGGCGAAAATGCTCGCGGTTTATCCGTGGGCTTTTCTTATTTGTTGTAAGGTATTCCAGAAACCCTGTCCCGAATAAGAGTATAATCGAAAGCCCACTTTTTTATTTGTGTTTATCGGAAACTGCTGATTTTGGGCTTGCGGCAAAGAATTTATGGGAGTTGTTTGCTGAAAATCCCTTAAAGAGTAGGCACAAATTTAAATTTTAACAAAATGGAAATTATACATTTTAAATTGAAAAAGGAAGCGGAATTCGCAAAAAAGGTGATTAATTTAAAAGATGAACTTGAATTAATTGACAGTCCGGTTGTGTTCTATATAGAATCGAAAAGCAACCCGTTGAATGAATTTGGTGTAGATAGTACAATTGAAAAACGCGAAGAAGTATGCTATTTTGACACCAATAAAGTATTATATCCTAAAAATTTCATTGATAATTATTATGAACAAGTAAAATAATTTGGACTATGAGAAATTTAATTTTTACAATCGTTTTTGCTGCAGTATGCAGCATTTCAGCGTTCGCAGAAAATTACTATTATGATGAAGTAAATGGACAGATTATCTGGTTTTGTCAAGAGGATAATGGTGAATATACGCTATTAAGTCCGTGGTGGTGTTATAATCATTTATCAGATTATGAGGATATTCTCAGTCAGTATGGATATTCTGCTTCTAACTACTATTATACAGGCAACTTTATAATACCTGATTATATCACAAGAATTTACTACGAAGCGTTTGCCGCTGTTGTTCCATTTCAAGATGGAGGACAATATATTGACAATGAGGGTCTAACATCGGTTACAATACCCAGTTCTGTTACAGGTATGGGGTCTTCCGCATTTGCGAGATGTACCAGACTAACTTCTGTTACAATACCAAATTCTGTTACAAGGATTGAATCTTCCACATTTGAGAGATGTACCAGACTAACTTCCGTAACAATACCAAATTCAGTTACATTCATAGGATCTAGTGCCTTTTCAGAATGCACTAGCCTAAGAACGATTGAAATTCCCAATTCCGTTACAAGTATTGGGGATAATGCATTCGAAAATTGCGGCAGTCTAACATCTATTACAATTCCTGAATCAGTTACAAGCATTGGGGAAAAAGCTTTTTATGGTTGCAGCGGATTGACCGGTTCATTGACAATACCAAATTCAGTGACGGTAATTGGTGAGGAAGCATTTTCTAATTGCAGTGGACTGAGAACAATTACAATCGGCACTGGCGTTACTGACATTGGAAGAAATGCATTTTATAGTTGCAGTAATCTAACGACAGTAAATTTCAATGCAGCAAACTGCACATTCATGGGAAGTTCGGGGTATCCTGTATTCGAAAACTGCGGCACATCGTTGGTAACCTTAAATATTGGCGAAGGCGTAACTATCATACCAGACAATGCATTCAAAAAATGCAAATCATTCACCAGTATTACATGTGCAGCCACTAATCCGCCAGTAATATATACATCTACATTCGATTCCGGTCTTTCTCCAATGACTCCAGTAATAGTGCCATGCGGTACTGTTGCCGATTATCAGAGATATTGGTACATTTTCAGAAATATACAGGAGGTAGCCGATTGCGGTAGCACTGGCATTGACAATGATTATGCAAACGAAATTGCCCTCTTCCCCAATCCCGCCACCGACATTCTCAACATCACATCATCGGAAACAATTTCGGAAATCGAGATTGTAAACGCATTGGGACAGGTCGTTTATCGCACAGAGGTAAACGCTGACAATGCGGTTTGCGATGTTAATGGATTAACCGCAGGCGTTTATATTGTAAGAATACACGGAACGGGCATGGCATCGGTTATCCAGAAGAAATTCATAAAGGAATAAAAACAAATGTTTGTGGTATATTGTAGGGGCAGGTTTGAAACCTACCCCTACAATTATATACCCACAAAATCAACCGTAATGTATTTGTACACAATTTAATACATTTGTTTTATAAACAATTATACTGATAGCATTATGCTGCCAACATAATAAATAATAATCAATGTGTTAGCAGATTCTGAAACAAGTTCAGAATGACATTCCGTTTTTAGAAACGGCGAAGCCATAGAAACAATTAGAAACGCCGAAGGCATAGAAACAAAAAAAAGGAGTCGCTACGCGAGAACGGCGAAGCCCTCAACGAAGTTAAATAATACAAATCGAAACGAATCTTTCAAATCTATTTGTTGAATTTGAAAAGATTTGTCCGATTTCTGTCCGTTAGGACACTCTATTCCTCTTTTTATGCGGATACCATCCGCGCAATATAGGGTTTATGCCGTCCTTTTTTTTTCACCATTTTCGTTGTGCTTTTTTTCAATAATAAGTCTTACTTTTGCAAAGTTTTTTGCAATTTGTAAAAATGAACTTCATAGAAATACTACATAGCATCGATTATTTTGATTTGTTCAGCAATGCGCTGATGATTACGAGTTTTGTGGTCATAATGATGTCGCTGATTGAATATGTGAATGTATGGACGCACGGGCGGTTCATCAACGGAATGAACAAGAATATCTTTGTGCAGGCGCTGATAGGAACTTTGCTCGGCGCTATCCCTGGATGTATGGGAACTTTTACCGCTGTGTCGCTTTACACGCACAAGGCCTTGTCGCTGGGTGCGCTGGTGGCTTGCCTTATAGCAACATCGGGCGACGAAGCATTTGTGATGCTTGCAACTATGCCTGTGCAGTCGCTGTGGCTGTTCGGAATTACGGCTGTGGTGGGCTTCGTGGCTAGTATTATCGTTGACAAGTTGTTCAAGAACAAGGATTTCACTCCAAAAATAGACGATGTGCCTTTCGAGGTTCACGAGCACGAAATCCCAGAAGACGGAAAACTTTTCGCATGGAAAAACTTCGTGCCGTCAAAGTCGAGACTGAAATTGATAGGCGTATTTGTCGGAATAATTGTTCTGTGCTGTGTAGGTGTTATCGGGCATTCCCATTCCGAAAACCTGATTTTCAGTCTTCCGCAGCAAACAGAAGCCGTTGAGGCAGACGAGCACCATCATCATGACGAATGTTGTGAGCATCATCACCATGATGAAGAATGCTGTGAACATCACCATCACGATGAATGTGAAGGAGAACATCATCATTCCGACCTGCCCGAAGGTTTTGAGCATCATCACCATCATCACGGGGCATTGGACATTGTGAACATAATCATCATTTCGCTGTCGGCGCTGATGTTGCTGATAATTTTCTTCTCCAACGAGCATTTTGTAAGCGAACATCTTGTGCAACATGTTGTCCAGAAGCACCTGCCACGCATTTTCTGGTGGACTTTCGGCGTGCTTGTTGTTATGGCTATCATTTTGAATTACACCAATTTCGGAGACTGGATTTACAACAACAAGTACATTCTGCTACTCATAGCCGTTGCGATAGGCATTTTGCCCGAATCGGGTCCGCATTTGATATTTGTTGTACTGTTTGTGCAGGGCTACATACCATTTAGCATTCTGCTAGCCAACAGCATAGTGCAGGACGGCCACGGTTCATTGCCATTGCTTGCCGAAACCAAGAAGGGTTTCCTCGTCACAAAGGCAATAAATATGGTTGTGGGACTGGTCGTTGGATTGGTGGGACTTTTGATGGGATTTTAATGAATAGATAATGGACAATTGATAATGAATAATTAACAATTAATAATTGATAATGAACAATTGTGGTGTCGTTGCGCGCAACGACGCTACTATAAACAACATCAAACCATTTCAAACATATAAACATTAATTAAACTATTTTTATGAATATGTCATATTTTATCATTTTACTCTCTGCTTTGTTGCTTTCGGCATGTGGAGGAACAAACCAAAATCTAAATGTTGAAGACAATGAAACCAAAATTTCCGCAGATACAATGTCGGAAATAGCAATGTTTCAGGATGATGCAGATATTCTGGAAGAGGCTAAGGTTGACGAAGATATTGTTCTTGATGTTTGGAAGGCATATCTAAAGTCGGAATATTGTGATGTTCAGACGGATAACATTGAATCTACACTTGCGCTGCTCGACAAAAGAAGCAATACAGTTGCGTCACTTGAACTTGATGCTTCTAACCATCCGTATGTTCGCGAAAAGACTTTTGATGTCGATGAAGAAGAATTTTATGAAGAAACAGTTCTCGAAACTTTTGCTTGTTATCCGCTAAAAAATGGTGGCTGGTTGTCGCTCTGGTACTACGATGCTAGTGATTGGGGACGCAAAATTTTCGCTGTGTATAAGTTCGAGAACAATGTCCTGACAAGGCAAAAGAATGCTTTTCCGCCATTTGAATCGGATTTTATTGATAAAAATCCATCATTCGACTGGGACGAACTTGTAAAATTGAGCGGAATGGAAGTCGTTTATTTTATGCAGGACTGCTGGCCTACAAAGTTCGATGCCGATGGATTCACAATGTCGTTGGGCGGAATGGAAGAAACGGTTTACAAGTTCAATGGTAGCGGTTTCGAGAAAGAGAACTAAGAAGCCAATATCAAGGAATGAAGGCTAGATTATAGTTTTTCATTCACAACTTTACGCCAATTCCATATCAATCTGCTTCTTTTCAAGGTTCACATCTGAAATGCGAACTTTCACCTCGTCGCCAAGTCTGAAAATCTTGCCTGTATCAACTCCTTGCAGACAATACTCCTCTGCAAAGAATTCGTACTCGTCATCCATCAAGGTGCGAACATGGACAAGTCCTTCGCAAGCGGAATCCTTTAACTCAACAAAGAAGCCATATTCTTGAATACCAGAGATTACGCCATCGAAAACATATCCAATTTTGTCCTGCAAAAACTCTGCCTGCTTGTACTTTATGGAACTGCGCTCCGCCAAGACTGCCTGCTGTTCCTTGAACGAACAATGCTTGCACTTTGCTTCCAAATCTTCGGTGTCTGGTGTTTGATTACGCATATATGCGTAAAGCAACCTGTGAGTCATCACATCTGGGTAGCGGCGGATTGGCGAGGTGAAATGCGAATAGAAATCAAATGCAAGTCCATAGTGTCCAATGTTTTTGGTGGAATAAACCGCCTTAGCCATCGCTCTGATTGCAAGGTTTTCTATGATGTTCTGCTCGGGTTTGCCTTTCACATTGTTAACCAGGCCGTTAAGTGAATTAGACAATGCAATGCTGTTTGACATATCAATGGAATAACCGAACCTACCAATGAACGACGAGAAATTCGACAGTTTATCGTAGTTTGGCTCTGCGTGAACACGATAAACGAACGGCTTGTGCTTCTTGCCAATCATTTCGGCGACATTGCGATTCGCCAAAAGCATAAATTCCTCAATCAAATTGTTGGCTTCCTTAGCCTCCTTGAAGTAAACGCTCACGGGACGGGCTTTTTCGTCGAGCACAAACTTAATTTCCTTATGCTCAAAGTTGAACGCGCCTTTCTGGAATCGTGCCGAACGCAGTTTTTTTGCCAGTTCGTTGAGTTTCAGTATTTCCTCTGCGAAATCGCCTTTGCCAGTTTCAATAATTTCCTGCGCTTCCTCGTATGCGAAACGCCTGTCGGATGAAATTATGGTTTTCGCTGGCTTGAAACTCAACACTTCGGCATTGTCGTTCATTTCAAATATTGCCGAGAAGCAGAACTTTTCCTCATTGGGACGAAGCGAGCAAAGGAAATTGCACAACCTTTCGGGTAACATCGGCACAGTGCGGTCAACAAGGTAAACCGAAGTCGCACGATTGAATGCCTCGTCATCCAGCGATGTGTTTTCGCGCATATAGTGGGTGACATCGGCGATATGCACACCTATTCTATAATTGCCATTGTCAAGTTTTTCGAAAGATAGCGCATCGTCGAAGTCCTTTGCATCGGCAGGGTCAATGGTGAATGTCGGTGCATTGCGGAAATCCTCGCGTGTCTTAAGGTCGTAGTCGGTGATTTCAAATTTAATCTTATTTGCCTCGCGTTCAATATCTTCGGAGAATTTTGCTGGAAGTCCGTACTCGGCAAGAATTGCGTGCATTTCGGTGTTGTTGTCGCCTGCTTCGCCAAGGATTTCTATAACTCGTCCCACTGGATTCTGACGGCGTTCCGGCCATTCTTCGATTTCCACAAGCACTTTCTGGTCTTCCTTTGCACCCATAAGACGGTCGGACGGAATGAGAATGTCGTACATAACCTTCTGGCTATCTGGAATCATGAAGGAATAATGTCCAGCAGTGCGGATTGTTCCCACAAACTGTGTCCTTGCCCTGCGGACAATCTCAACAACTTCGCCTTCGAGATGGCTACTCGACTTGCGAGCATACAAACTTACTTTCACCGTATCGCCATCGAAAGCGGAATTCAAGTTCTTGAACGACACAAAAACATCCTCCGACAATTCTTCGCTGGTTACGAAGGCATTGCCAGTCTTTGTAATCTCCAGAATGCCAGTTACCTTTCCCGACTTGGCTTTCAGTTTGAACTTTCCGCGCGAAGTTTCCTTGAGTGTGCCAGCTTTTGTCAGTTCGCAAAGCACTTGGTTTATCAATGTGCGCGATGATGGTTCAGTATAGCCGAGTTTTGTGGAAATTTGCTTGTAGTTGAATTCCTTGTTGGGATTTTCGTAGAAAACGCCCATTATTCCAGTTGTCAGGGTTTTCTTGTCGCGTCCCAAATTATCGTCGTTGCTTCTTCGTGGCATAGTGAATTTTTTTTGCAGTGCAAATTTACAGTAAAAAATATTGGTGTCCGCAAAAAATCTAAATATTGTTATAAAAGGTGTATCTTTGCCACCAATAATACGGTTATAAAAACCTATGGTTGCGTTCATACATAATTTATGTTCAGTCTATTCCAAGGGAATTCCATTCCCGCACCAATAATAGCCCAATGCCTATGACAAACACACCATCCTCGTCCGAAATTTTCTCGTGGTTGCAGCCAGGAGCATGGCGTGAACCATGCATTGTGCATGTAACTATGGTTGCTAACGCACGCCAGCCCATATTCGGAACACTTATGCATGACGGAACTAATGCAGTAGTAGAAAAGACTGCGATAGGTTGGGTGCTCATAAATCAACAGAGGCGTATGCTTGAACTTTGTCCCGAAATAAAAATCCTTGCTGACAAAGTTATGCCAGACCATCATCACATTGTTATACAGGTAATGCGAACAATGTCCCGTAGCATAAAAGAGGTTGTGCGCGGATATATGCAGGGGTGCAAGGCTGGGGCTCGCAAATTGGGATTTGTCGGCAATCTGTATGATGCACCACCTTATTATCGTGTGCTGACACATAAAGGGCAACTTAAATCAATGATAGAATATGTGTATGCAAACGCCGAACGATCATGGCAACGTAAGCAAAATCCAGACCTTTTCAAAATGCATCGGCAGACTGAGGTTTGCGGTCTATTGTTTACCTCGTTGGGCAATCATTTTTTGCTGGATTGGCCCAATAGACAACTGGTTGAAATGTCGCGTAGCGCTTCCGACGGGCAGATAAAGCAACAATTACAATACACATTGACACAAGCACAAAACGGTGCTGTTACATATACTGCTGCCATTAGCAAAGGTGAGCAGTTGATTGCGCGTACAATTCGAGAGCAAGGTTTTCCGTTGGTAGTTCTCCTTAATGATGGTTTTCCTAAGTCAGGTTCGGAACGCGAGCGGTTTTACAAGCCTGGCGGTGTTTATTTTGAAGCATGCACAAAAGGACAACTATTGCTTTTGGAACCATTTGAACAAACATT
Organism: Bacteroidales bacterium; assembly: GCA_017551515.1. GTDB lineage: Bacteria > Bacteroidota > Bacteroidia > Bacteroidales > ML635J-15 > Bact-19. Next base: position 33,680 of record JAFZLK010000009.1, read on the forward strand.
CTTGGATTCATCTATTCGTCATGCAACAGAAGAGGCGCTTCGCAGTAAGGCAGATGTTAAGCATTATGACTACACCGAAATTCCTGTTGATTCCCTGCGTTACCGCTTTGTTGCGCTCAACGAAATAGGCAGGCTGATTGTGGCAAAGTAGCGCGGATGGAATCCGCTATAAAGGACGGAACATTTGGACTATTGCGCCAAAGTTTCCCAATTCCGTGCCCACGAAAATAAATTTTGCTGTTCCATTTCCTTTTTCTATTTTTGTCCTTGGTTTGGTTCGCCAAGCCGTACATATTGATTAACGAAGCGTTTATGCTCGTCTTGTTTGTTGAAACCTGAGAAATTTCAAACTGAATGCAAGAGGACGTAAGTGGCTCGCGTATAGGCGTGGGCTGTTTTTACACCAAATCTTCATTCAAAGGTAATCTCAGGACCTCAACAAAGAGAAATGGTATATCAGTGCCACGCTTCTTTATTGGTTGAATTTGCTCGTGAGGTGCTGGTGAGCAGAGAGAATTAATTTTGAGAAGGAAAATATTCCTAATTATTGCAATTGTTTCTGTGTCTGTGAGTACAGCAATGGGTGTAACATATACAGCAACACATGTAAGGCAATGTATCCTTGTATTCCGATAATTAGAAAATAATGAATGGGGGCAACGCACTATAAGCAGAGCCAACGGGTTGAAATGTGGATATAAATTATTATGATATTAATATTTTTTATTAAAATATAATTTTAAAATATTAAATAAATAATTGTGTATTAATTATTCAATATTTAACACAATTTTAACACAGGGTGATTTTGTAGTTCGGATTTTTTGTAAGACTTTTGCGGAGTGTAACATTTAAAAATTTGTAATTATGGAAGCTTTAATTAAAATTTTAAAAGAATTTGACAATAAGAGAAAAAAATTAAAAAATGGCAAATGGGATGAAGAAGCAGTAGCAAAATGTTTTGAACCTTGCGCTAGACAAATTCTTTGTAATGGTTATTTCCTTGTTAATGGAGAATACATTATTGATTTGGGGGCAATAGAATTGTATTACCATGAGGAGGATGGCAGCATAAAGGACCCAAAGATGTATCATACCAATGATAAGCTACCTAATGCTTTTAAGAAAAGGCTGAAAAAATATCCAATCGAACAATTACCTATTTTTTATAAAGAATTAAAAGAGAATGACGGATATCCGTATTTTAAAAAAGGCAGTTTCAACCTTCACCAATCGGGTATAGATGTAACATTTGAAAATGATGACAACAAAAACGACAAGTATAGAGCATCATTTCTTATTCGTTCTTATAGAATGTTTAAAAAAGATGACCCAAATAAAGATATTATATTGTACGACTATTGCTCATCTCATCTTTATGATGATTTGCATTATTCTGGCTTACTATCGTTTTTGGGCACAACTGCTATAAGATGGGTAGAATATGATAAAGGTGGTGACATTGAGCAAGAAAAACGAATAAATATAGAAGGGGAAAGATTGTGGCAGTTTAGACGCATAGGATTAGAAACAATCAAATAATTATGATCACTGATAACAATACCCACCAACTGCTAATCAAATAACAACATGGAAACAAAGAATTTGGATATAATATCACCATTAATGGAAGATGCTTTTACGGAACCAGTATTACATAAAGTAGTACTAAGCAAGATTGATTTTGAACTTCCCGATGAAATATGGATAGTCATTAACGAAGGATTCGGGAACTATTGGAATAATGAAGTAGGGTTCGGCAACTATGCGGATTTTGACGACACATGTCGTTCCATAAACAAGCATCTGGAGTCTGCCAATATATTATTCCCTTACGATAAGGTGGAGACTATCGTTAATATAATATACGATTTCGTTGAACAAATTCCAGGTGCTTTTTTAGACGAATCTGCAGTTGTGATACCGATAAAGTAAGAAGAAAATGAGAATTACATTCGGATTCATAATTATATTTATTGGCTGTTTTATATCTACAGAAGCCGCAACTAGTAACGGAAATTGCAAAAAGAATAATATTATGAACAACTTAAAAAATGAACCTATGTTTGAGAAAATCTGCGAAATGAAAGACAAGAAATCGAGCAATGAACAAACCGTCTATATGTCGGAGTTGTTAATGAGCAAGTACCCCGAAACTTGTAAGAACTTGATTGCAATCCTCGAAAAGCATCATATAAAGTACTCGTTTATTAAAGGCACTAAAGATATTTGGTGTCGTGATTATATGCCGGTCCAAACAGAATCAGGCAAGTTCGTTCAGTTCAAATACGATCCGAGCTACTTGAAAGGCAAAAAGGAATGGGAAGATTCGCGTTCCGATGTGAAAGAGGTTTGTCGGTTGAATAATATTGATGCCACATTTTCGGACATAAATCTTGACGGAGGAAATGTGTTGATTTGCGAAGGCAGGGCAATATTGTCAGACAGAATTTTTTCAGAAAATCCAAATTATGAAAAAGATTCTCTAATAAGTGAATTGTCAAAATTGCTTGAATGTGAGATTATTATAATTCCTGCTCAAAATGGCGATTACACTGGACACGCAGATGGGATGGTGAGATTTGTAAATAGAAAGACAATTCTTGGAAATAGATTGGCAGATGAATACAAATATTGGCAGAAAGGCATGCAAAATGTTTTGAATGATTACAATCTCACTTACATCGATGTTCCTTTTTTGACAGATATGAAAGACCGTAAACATCCAGAAAGTGCAATTGGAATATATGTGAATTATTTGGATGTCAACAATTTAATAGTTGTGCCAGTATTCGGACGAGAAGAAGACAAGCAAGCCATTGATATTATTCAAAAAGCCTTCCCCGACAAAATCATAGAGACAATAAATTACAATGAGGTAGCACAGGAAGGAGGTCTGCTTAATTGCACAACTTGGGTGGTAAATAATAAGTAATTTAATGATTGTAAATGCGTTATTATGAAGAAATATCTTTTGCTTTGCGTGTTTTCTGTATGTGTGGTTCTGCTTATATCATGTCATAAGAGCAAACCGGAAATAGTAAACGATTTTATAGATGCAAAAAATAGTTATGATACAGAAAAGTTAAGTCAGTACCTTACTGATGATTTTATGTACTATTATGACGATACTGTAAGCGATAAATCTGAATATTTGGATAAAGATGGATGGGACATTTTTAAGACTATTGAAGAAAAAACTACATTACTGAAAATTCAAGATTTGGATAGTATAATTAAGACAGAAGAAACAGTAAGCCACATTGCAGATTCTCTTTTGGAAGTAAATCCTAAAATTGTTTTGAAAAGAACATATAGGTTTTCTGGAGACAAATTGAAATCAATTACTGTTGATTCAATTTTGAATCCGGAAGAATATCAGAAGTCTTATAATGAGAAATATATTCCGTTTGCTTTTTATATACAAGACAAATACGATATTCGAGATGAGAATGAATTAACAATTGAGCACATAATAAAATACCTTAATGAATATGTTGCTCTGCCTATATCAGAAAGAAAAGAATATTCAACATACGCACATCTTCAAGGAGCATTTACCTCAAACGACTGCCATTTATATAAGGCATTAATTTTTAGAGGCAAAAAGACTGTAACAATTATTGATGGTTTCTTTGGTTTCCCATTTGCAACAAGTTATGAAATCGACGAGAATTATATCAGAATAAGGACGGATAAAAGCGATTTGTTGTTTGAAATAAAAGATAGCGAAACTCTTATTGGGGAAGGGTTCGCCCAAGGCACATTTACGAAATCAAATTAGTTTTGTCACAAATAAAAGGCAAGCATTTTATAAAAAAGCAAAACGGCAGTCGGCAAATGTTGGCTGCTATTTTTCATTATTCAAAAAGCACCTTCAAGTCCGATTTGAAGAAATTTTCTAACGATAGTCCGCCTTCCCCGACTATCATTGTGCGATGTGGATGGAAACGTTCTTCAAAAGCATGAAGCCCTGCAGTATCTTTTTCGTTGTTGCTTTTTACTTCGATTGCGACTATGCGGCTGTTTTTTGCAAGAACAAAGTCAACTTCAAGGTTCTCTTCTCGCCAATAAAACACATCAAAATTGTTGATATATGCGCAGTTGAGTATGTGTGCACCTGCAGCCGATTCGACAAATCTTCCCCAAATACGATGGTCTTGCCGTGCGGAAGAAAAATCATGCTCTGAATACAAGCTCATCAAGGCATTGTTAAACACTTGATATTTCGGAACTGATGCACGGCGACGGGCTTGGTCTAATGTATATTTTTGAAGTCCACATACCATACCGCTTTGTTTTAACAAATTCAGGTAGTTGGTAATTGTTGTAGTATTTCCAGCGTCTTGTAGTTGCCCAATCATTTTTGTGAGCGACAGCAATTGCCCAGAATATGCAGAACTTAACTCCATGGTCTGTCGTAGTAATGACGGTTTGCTTATAGGAGTGTCAATCAAAATATCGTTGTTGATTGTCGCATCAATAATTGAACTTTTAATATACTCGTTCCATCGGTCAATGTCAAGCCGTAAGTCGGCGGCACCTGGGTATCCTCCGAAATATATGTATTCGTCAAGAAACATTCCGAATGCTTCTTGCATTTCTTGATACGACCAATTTGGCATACGTATTACCTCAAAACGACCTTTTAAACTCTCCGACAATCCTTTTTCCAGCCTTACGCGCGATGACCCAAGCAGAATTACCTTGATATTCACATCGTTGAAAGTATCGGCATCCCATTCTTTCTTTACCGCTTCAGCCCAGTTGGTAATTTTCTGAACTTCATCAATAACCAATAACAGTTCCGTGAGTTTTTCCACCACCATCTTGTTACGCGCTGCCGTCCAACATTCATTTATCCAGTAGTTGCTCATTGCTGGAACATTGTCGGCGGCAAAATGCAACCACGGCATATCAGTACCCTTTAGCACCTGCTTTATAACAGTAGATTTACCAACTTGCCTAGGACCTTCCACTATTTGAAGGAACTTTCTTGGCTCTTTAATTCTTTTTGTAATTAATTCACAATAAGCACGTTGCATAACATTCGAGAATTTTACTCAATGAACTGAGTAATTTTACTCAATGCATTGAGTAGTTTTGTTCACACCGCAAAATAATCGCTTTTATTTGATATATACAAGAAATAAATGATGATTTTATTTGCTTGAGCAAAAAATGAAGGTGTAGCTTTTCAAATCCTCACCTTCATTTTATAATCAAAACAATGTTTCCTGCGTACCAGGCATAAATTTATTCAGATGTTTGTAGGCCTTTTCTGTTGCTTCGCGTCCGCGGGGAGTGCGTTTGATGAAACCTTCCATAATGAGGAATGGTTCGTAAACTTCCTCCAAGGTGCCTTCATCCTCGCCGACAGCCGTCGCAATAGTCTTCAAGCCGACGGGACCGCCACCGAACTTCTCGATAATCGTAAGCAGAATCTTGTTGTCCTGCTCATCGAGTCCATACTGGTCGATGTTGAGTGCCGACAGTGAATGTTTTGCAATGGCAAGGTCGATGCTTCCGTTGCCGATAACCTGCGCAAAGTCGCGCACACGGCGAAGCAGAGAGTTTGCAATACGTGGTGTACCACGGCTTCGGCGTGAAATTTCGTATGTTGCTTCCTCCGAGATTTCCACATTCAGCAACGATGCCGAACGCTTTACAATCTTGCAGAGAATGTCGGCAGTATAGTACTGCAAATGGCAGTTAATACCAAAACGCGCACGCAGAGGACTGGTCAGCAAGCCAGAACGAGTTGTCGCACCGATGAGCGTAAACGGTTCGAGCGGAATCTGCACAGAGCGCGCGGCTGGACCTTTATCAATAAGTATGTCGATGCGAAAATCCTCCATCGCGGAATATAGGTATTCTTCGACAAGCGGATTCAGACGGTGAATTTCGTCAATGAAAAGCACATCGTTCTTTTCCAAACTTGTAAGAAGTCCTGCCAAGTCGCCAGGCTTGTCGAGAACCGGTCCCGATGTGGTTTTGAAACCAACGCCAAGTTCGTTTGCGATGATATTTGCCAAAGTCGTCTTGCCTAGACCCGGAGGTCCGTGCAGCAAGACATGGTCGAGAGCCTCTTCGCGCAGTTTTGCAGCCTTCACGAAGACTTTCAGGTTCTCAACGATATTGTTTTGTCCGTTGAAGTCCTCAAAATCGAGCGGTCTAAGAGCTTTTTCAAACTCTTTTTCAGCCGACGACATGGTTTCCTCTTCCGGACGGACATAATTGTTCATAGTGAATGAATTTTTTGCAAAGTTAAGCAAAAAAAACGATTGGACTTCGGCATACGGACAAGCCTTTAATAGAATTTTATCAACATTGTTTTTCCCTTTTGCCGAATACATATTTCCATGTGCATTCATCAGGAACAGGGTCGTAGCCACTGCCACCCCAAGGATTGCAACTTAGTATTCTTCTGGCGGTTAGGAAAAATCCTTTCAATACTCCATGCTTGCGAAATGCTTGGAGTCCGTATTCGGAACATGTGGGCGTGTATCGGCACGAATTGGGCAGAAGGGGAGATATGAGTTTCCTGTAGATTTGAATCAGCAAAACGAATGAAAATGTCAATATTTTTCTAATTATTGGCATTATGCAGATTTTTCTATGTTTCTTTTGCCGGCAATGGCTTCCTTGAGCGGTTCGAATTGACGGCGCGTATTGGCGCAAAGGTTGACATTGGCTTCGCATGCCCGTCTCGCATCTTCGGAATGCTTCTTGAACCACATTGTAATAGATGCCGAAGAAACGCCAAGAGTTTCGGCAATGTTAACAGCGGTTGGCCTTTGTCCGCTTTCTACGGTTGTATTGTAGGCGTCTTCAAGGCGTTCAAGATATGCAATGATTTTTGAATGCCGTTTTTCGAGTATGTTTTCCTGCCTTGCATCTGTTGTTTCGGGTGCATCATGCTTAACCAAAATGTCTGTGTCGTCTATTTCAATCTGTGAATTGTCATAGACTTCGGCCTTGAAACTTGCAGCCCGTTCAAGGGCATTGAGCAAGGGTTCCATATTGTCACCTGCATATTCGCTTACAACTGCTTCTGCATCTTTGCTTAGCGAAAAATCCTTTCCGTATTGTCTTCCAAGAGCGATAAGCTTTTCCTTGACAATCTTCATGGTCTTGTCGGCTGGAATTTCCATTTCGCGTTTCATTGCGGAAATAGTTCTGTCCTTATGCTTGATGTATTCAATTAGCATCTGCATCTTGGACTCGCTTTGCTTCAGTATGTCAACCAGCGATTTTGTGACCGAATAGCAAAGTGCGGCTATTATTTCCTTGTCCTGCACCGACATTTTTGTTTCGTAGCCACCGCTTACCATGATGTTGAGACTTCCTAGCGTTGGTCTGACTGTTACAAAATACAGGTCGTCGAGGTTGTCGATAGGGGACTGGTGTCTAATGCAAAGTGTGAGGTTCTGGTCTTCGAAGAGAATGCTGTCACGGTTTTCGGTAGTTTCCCACGAGGTGCGTTTGTTTTTTGTCTGCTTGCGCTTTTCAATGTCGATGGTCGAGATTATTCCATCATCGTGTGGAAGAAGGTTCTCATCGAGCCACGATTTCCTTATTCCATTGCTTGTTTGGTGAACGCACGAAACGGTATGCACCGACAATGTATTCGCAAGAAGTAGCATTATCTCGTTGCAGTAGTTTGTGCGTTTTAAGTTCATTTAAATTTTAAGTTTTTTAAGCGGATGCAAATTTAATAAATTTAAATTTATTTAAGCAAATGAAAATTAAAATATTTAAGCGAAATTTTGCTTAAACTTAATTAAGTATTGCTTAAAATATTGTTATATAGTGTTTTGTGATAGTATTTTTGCGTCGATTTAAACAATGTTTAATAGTGTTTAAATGGTAATTGAATAGAAAAATTAAATAATTAAGTTTAAATTTAAAAATATAAGGTATGAAAAACGAAGCTTTTGTGTTGGTGTCGGAGAATAAAATAGAGTTCTTTACAGAAAAAGAAAAATCATTGAGAATGGATTTTTGTAGCGATGACTACAATAATTTCAACGAATATGTTGCGGCTGTAATTAGCAGTTTTGCAAAGAGCGGTAGCAATGCTATTGCGGCAGTAAAATTGGTTTTGCCGAGTGTGTATTACCATTTTGGCGAGCAGGTGGTTTCTGGTGTGCGTTCGAAGAAGGATGAGAAATATAAGATTCGCAATTTTTCGACACCGCTTTCTACAATAGGAGATACAGATACGACAAGTTATTTCGATGTTCATACCGATTATGAGTATGAGGGCAAGTTTTGCAAAAGATTGGAGGATGTTCCGCTGTTGTGTAAGTATCTTAAACGCAAGACTTTTCTTTCTTGGGATTCCCGTCGTTTGTCTTCGCTTGTGTCAAATCTTTCAAATTTTGGGATAGAAGTTTCATCGGTTGTGCCCGACATTTATTTGTACAATTGTACTACTAAAAATTATCGCGGATATAATGCTGTAATTTCTGTATTTGATAGTTTTTCTGATATTTGTATATTTTCTGGTGGAAATGTGAAGCGAACAATAAGGTTTCAGTTTGGGCTTAATGATGTCGTTCGCAGGTTGAGCAACAAGTTTGATTTATCATATCACAACTGCCGAAAACTCATGGAGATGTATGGTTTTGTAACTGTTCCGCAGCAGTATGTGCATTACGAAATTGCCGTGCCAGTGTTTGACGATGTGAAGAAGAATGTAAAACTGACAGACTTGTCTTATGAAATCAGGGAAATGCTTAGGCATGAATTTTCAATGCTTTACGATGAAATCAAGGATTGTGGGGTAGAAGAAGTGGTATTCAATGGTTTGCCTATTGTTGATTCTCATATTTTGTTCCAGATGATGACAAATTTCGAGTGCAATTGCTTCAATTCGGTTTCTTACGAAAAATTGGAGTCTATTTTTGGAGTAATCACCGATAATTCATATTCGGAAACTATTGTTGCAGAACCTGTTGTCGAGGTAAAAGTTGAGCCTGTAAACGAGGTTTCTACAGAAAATGCAAAAAAAACACGCTCCACAGCGCGCGACCTTGCAAACACCATGAAACCGGCATGGTTCGACAGCCTTATGAACAAAATAAATCAGTCGAAAGAGAAAATCAATGCGCTGATGGTGGAATAATATGTGGTATATTAAAGCATTATTTTGGGGATATAAGTGCTTAGGGGAGGGTTTTATACCTGCCTCTACGATATTCTGTACAAAAAATATTTATGGTTATTCTTTGACGAATTTTTTCAGAATATCCAAACTATGAGTGTTAGTTAAAGACGTATCTCTGCTTATGATATGGATGCGAACCACATACATTCCGCTTGGCAAATCTTCTGCATTGCATACCGCATTATTTGCGTTCACATCCTTGTGCATGACAATCTGCCCCAGTACATTTACAATTTCCAACTCAGAAATTCTTTCCGACGATATGATGTTTAGTTTGTCGGCTACGGGATTTGGATAAACAGAAATCTCTGAAACAGCGTTTTCGTCAATTCTGGTGGTAGGAATAAAGGAGGCAATGTAAATGTCATCTTCTGTCACTGTTATCTCGCGCGGATTGTCGGTGTTGTCATCATCCCATGATATAAACAGGTATCCATCGTTTGCAATGGCTTCGATTGTTATAACTTCAGCTTCGAGGAAGACCCCACCACCTGTTACCGTGCCATATGCAGGATTGGCAGGGACAGCCGTAATCGTATATGTGGTTACTGGTGGGTTTTCGGTGAAATATGCTACATATACCGTATTTTCCGTAACTGTTATCTCGCGCGGATTGTCGGTG
>JAFZLK010000069.1 GCA_017551515.1 Bacteroidales bacterium
AATTTCGGCGATGTCACAAAACTATGCAATCACTTATTCTGAAGAAAACGGTAGCACTTGTATCGAATTTAAACTGAACAAATACGACATAAAGCAAATCAAAACATCTTCAGACACATTCACGAAGATTAATATTGGAAATAATAGTACACTAGAAAAAAAGGGCTGGCCGGAACTACCATTCATTAGCACAACTATCAATTTCATTGACGGTAACAGGATTTCAATTGACACAAACAAATCTGAATACCACGACATACAACTTGATTTTCCAATAATTCCCTCTCGTGGAACTATTTACCGCAACCAGAATCCAGATACTATTCCATACGTAATATACACAGAATCAATAACTTACAAATTATTCCCAGAAACAAACATAGTCACTGAAGAACCATTTTTCTTCCGCACGGAGAAAAAAGCAAACATCAGAATATTTCCGTTCCAATACAATGCAACAACCAAGACTTTACGCATATATGACAAAATATTGGTAAAAATTGAATGTAAAAGCCAACGTTCCACCATACAGCTTCCAAACTATGACTATGGTGACATACTTGTCATCTCTCCCGAAAAATACGACAGTGCAATTGAACCATATATCAGATGGAAACGAGAAATGGGCTTCAATGTAATTGTGCAGCACTGCGATTCCGCTGAAAATGTCGGTTCGAGAATTGCCCGGGTTTACAGCCAGAATCCAAATTTACTGTTCGTACAGATTGTTGGTGACTGGAACGATATACAGTCGAATGAACTTGGCACAGAAACCTGCTACGATTGTCCCACCGACCCAGCTCTTGGCTGCGTATCGGGTAACGACAACTACCCAGACATTGCAATAGGTAGATTCTCATGCTCAAACACAGAAGAACTTGCTATCCAAGTGCAAAAAAGCATAAATTACGAGAAAAATCCGAACAAAAGCCACGACTGGTACGAAAAATTCATTGGAATCGGTTCAAACGAAGGTCCTGGTGATGACGATGAACTTGACTACGAACATATAAGGAAAATTTATGACAACAAACTATCCAATTTCACATACCACGTTCATTCTCAGCACTATGATGAAGGAACCAATGTTTCATCTAATGAATTGGCATCAAGCATAAATGTTGGAGCTTCAAGTATTGCATACTGTGGACATGGCAGTGGTTCGTATTGGTTGACAGGAAGTTATGGCAGTTCAAACGTTACTTCAAGTAGCAATGATGACAAACTTCCATTCGTGGTTTCGGTGGCCTGCCGAAACGGAGCATTCCACAGCGAAGACTGCTTTGCTGAAAAATGGATGAAAGCAAAGCATGGAGGTGCTGTCGCAACTCTAATGTCTAGTATAAATCAGCCATGGTATCCGCCAATGCGCGGTCAAGACTATTTCTACGACATACTTTCTGGCGGCTACAACTACGACAACGATTCAACAAGTAGTGGCATCAGCACCGACGAACAACGCACCCGATGGGGCGCAATCGTACTTAATGCCTTTTATCTAATGCTTTGTGAATCGGCACAGGAGAGCGATATTGAAACGGTGAAAACATGGACAAGCTTCGGCGATGCCTCATTGCAACTTCGCACCAAAGCCCCCGAAAAAATTGAATCATCGACAAACATTGCAATCGAAGAAAACATATACAATACCACTATAACATCAAATGGTACGCCCGTCAGAAACGCACTAGTTTGCATATCGCAGAACGGCAACTACTACAAGGGATTTACCAACTCACGAGGCGTAGCAAATATAGGACACAACCTGCACAAAGGAAAGGCATTGCTTGTCGTCACAGCATTCAACACAACAACAATATACGATAGTATTCCCGTAATAGAATCAGGCAAACCATACATTGAAATATGCGAAGTTTCGCCAAAATCGGTAAGTGCAGGTACAAACACTAACATAACCATCAGCATAAAGAATCTGGGCGACACTCAATCGGACAGCATTAGAATGAGAATATACTGCGATGATGAACTTATTGAAATACACAAAGATACAACAACATATGCACCTTTGCAACCTAACGAAAGAGCAGATAACAATAGTTTTGACATAAGCGTATCAAACAGCTCAGAATACGGACACAAATTTGATTTCTCTGCCACGATAGCATATAACGACACTACTATAGAAAGGATTTTCTCAATATCGCAAAACGGACAGGATTGCTATGCACCCGACTTCATCACGGCTGTATATTCTGACGATAGTTGCTCTTTGACATGGAACGACCAAACTATAAGAAACTTCACTATCTTTGAAAATTTCGACGACACCGACAACTACCCCCCATTTACAATAAATCCGGATGGCAATGAAGGATGGACATACATAGATGGCGACGATTCTCCAACAGGCGTAATATCTGGATATTCTTTTCAAAACAACAGAGAAAAAATGGCTTTCATCGCCTTAGATCCTGAAAAAGTTTATTCTAACGAATCAAACCTATGTGCTGTGATACACCCTCACTCTGGAAAACAATTCCTTGCCAGCATCAGAAGTGCATCGCAAACGACAAACGACTGGATTTTCAGCAGGGAACTTGACTTTATCAGCGACATTGAATTTTCATTTTATGTACGCGGAAGCCATCAATCAAACTACTGGGAAACAATGGAAGTTTACTATATTACAACTGATACCATTATTAGATTGGACTCATGCACCGTAAAAGGTTCGGCAGATCCAGACAACTGGACTCTCAAGACTTATTCCGTTCCAGATTCAGCCAAACGTTTAGCAATAAGAAACATATCGCGCAACAAAAACTTTCTATGCATAGATGACATAAGAATATCGGGATACAAAATTTATCCAACAGAACCAATAAGCATTTTCGACAACAATATACTGCTTGAATCTGGGATTTCGGGCGAAGCCTACACAATCACCGACTTAGAAAACGGAGAACACTGCTTTTCTATTCGCCCTGACTGCAACACCAACCTATACACCGATACTGTTGTTTGCTTTACAATAATTCAAGAACCCTGCATGGCCCCCGAAAACGCGACATGCTACATTACAAATATCAACGATTCAATTGTATGGTCTCCTGTTCCAAATGCAATCTCATACAACATTTACGAATCGGAAGTACTTATAGCCAACACAACCGACACGACATTTGTAACCTCGACAACAATCATTCCAGAAAGCAACTATTTTACAATTTCTAGCGTATGCAACCATGGAGAATCGGAACCAGCAGAAGCTGAAACAATACTACTGGTTAGCAATAACGACATCATCAATGATGCAACTAGAATATATCCTAATCCGTCTAACGGAAATTTCATCGTCGAATACTACGGCTATGACGCCCAATACATTATAAGCGACATTTGCGGAAAAGATATTGCACAGGGAAAACTTTCCTTCGGTCAAAACGCATTAACATTGCAAGGTTTTCCAATGGGAATATACATAATAAGTATCTCCTCTGGTGAAACAGCGCATAGACACAAGATTATCAAGCAATAACCGCATGAAGGGAAGATCTGACAAACCTGCGCTTTCGATAACGAACAAGGAAATCTGGCAAATTTCCTACCCAATTATATTCGGCAACCTCGCCCAGACAATAATGGTTTTTGTAAACACAGTTTTCATTGGTCATGTTGGAAACATAGAACTCGGTGCTGTGATGCTTGCAGGAATATACTACCTAGTTTTCACTGCATTGGCAATGGGATTTGCAATCGGCGTACAAATCATAATTGCAAGGCGATTCGGAGAACAAAATTACAAGCAGATAGGAGTTGTATTTGAACACGGATTGCTTTTTACAACAATCCTAGGCGTAACGCTCTGGGTAATAATGCACTTCTTTTCCGATATTCTGCTCGACCTAATCATCGATTCGCCGAATGTATATGAAGCTGCCGTACAATTCACCAACTACAGGCACTATGGAATTGTTATCGTATGCATTAACTACCTGTTCAGGTCGCTGTACATTGGTTTATCGAACACAAAGATAATCACCTACACGACCATTCTTATGGCTGCCGTAAACATTTTACTCGACTACTCTCTGATATTCGGCAACTTGGGATTTCCAGAAATGGGCATAAGGGGCGCAGGACTTTCATCGGTATGCGCAGAACTGTCGGCTCTGCTGCTGTTCATATTCCACACATTAAAAATGATTCCGTTCCGCAAGTACGCCCTGTTCGAGTTTGGAAAAATAGAACTACCACTCTTAAAATCAGTACTAAAGTTAGCTTTTCCAACTATGCTTCAACGACTTATGTCGTTCGGACTTTGGTTTGTATTTTTTGCCATGATAGAACATACTGGAGAAATGCAGATAGCTGTGTCGGGCATAGTCAGAAGCGTATATATGCTGGTGACGATTCCTGTATTCGCTTTCAGCGCGACATCCAATACACTTACTAGCCGACTTATTGGAGCCGACAAACAAGAGGAGATTCCGCGCACATTGATAAAAATAACAAAGATGAGCATCGCAACGATTGTTCCGTTGGTTGTTATTTGCGTTTGCGCGCCACAATACATTGCTCGAATCTATACCGATGACATTATCCTGGCAGCAAACTCGGCGAGCACCATATATGTTATCCTCGTTGCTACTCTTGTCCTTGCGCCAGCCATGATATACTTCGAGTTCATTTCTGGTACAGGACATACCCTATCTGCTCTGCTTCTTGAAGCCTGCGTGCTTGTTTTGTATGTAGTATATCTATACCTTAGTTCAAGCGTTTGGAATCTCAGTATTGAATGGATATGGTGTACGGAAATTCTGTACGGCTCGCTGCTATTAGTTACATCCTTTGCCTACATGAAACTTGCCAAGTGGAAGAAATGAAAAAAGCGCATTCCCGAAGAAACGCGCTCTTATTAGAAACAAACAAAAAAATATCTATTCAATAATTACAGCAAGGAACTCGACATCCTCGGCTGTCATGTTTGCAATGCTGTGACGAGCACCACCGCCAGTAAAGACGGCATCGCCAGCATGTAGGATTTCTGTTTTGCCATTATCGGTAACAGTAGCTTCGCCTTTCAGTATGTAGTACAACTCGGCATCATCCACATGGGCATGTTCGCCAATGCTACTTCCCGATGGCAAAACAACTCGTGCCACCATTCGCCCCATACCTAGCATCTCCGAGGCGGTAACCATCATGTTCTTGTAGATTTTGGCATTACCACCTGCTACATTTTCAGCTACAATAACCTCGGCATCTTCTTTCCTTCTAATCATACTAATAGTACAAGTTTATAGTTTTCAAACGCAAATACTTATTTATTGACAACAAGGTTGCGAACACGCAAAGCAAAACGCCAATAACGGCAACAGCAACAAAAAGCAATGCAATTACCCATGGGTCTATTGTTCCGATAAGGTCACCCAACTGTGCGTTTGCAAAGTATATTATCGCATAAAGCAGTGCAATTGCAATCAGCGAACTGATAAGTCCCTGCAATGCTCCGGAAGCAATGAACGGACGACGAATAAAGCTGCGTTTTGCTCCAACCAATTTCATTGTATTGATAATAAATCGCTTGGAATAAATCTGCAAACGAATTGTATTGTTTAGCAAAGTAAACGAAATCAAGAAGAACAATGCGCTAAGTGCTAATAATATCACACTAACCTTTCGAATATTGTCGTTAATAAGATTCACAAGATTCTGCTGATACGAAACTTCGCTTACAATATCGGACTTTGACATAAAGAAACTTTCGAGCTTGGCAATACTGTCGGGACTTGCATAATCGGAGTTCAAATATACATTTATTGTTGGAGACAATGGATTATAACCCAATGTCTCTATGAAATCCTCACCCAATTCCTCTTGAAGCTGCTTGGCTGCATCTTCCTTGTTTATGTATTCTGTGGATTTTATGAACTCATGTGTATCCAAAGTCTTCTGGAACTGCTTAATGTCTGGTTCAGCCACATCTTTGTTGATAATCAAAGAAAAGCAAAGGTTTTCCTTAACATAGTCCGACATCTGCTTTGCATTAAGCACCAAAAGACCGACAATACCCAATAGTAACAAAACAAGCGAGATGCTTACCACCGAAGTAAAGTAAGCACCTCTGATTTTTGTTTTAATATTCGATTTTTTCATTACCTATTTATTATAAGCTTGCTGATACCCATATTGCCGTCCTTGTACATTATTCTGACAAAATATGTTGCATCAACCATTCCTGCCACATCAAGCGTAACAGCCTCATCATTGAGTTTTATATCCTTAACGAGTTTTCCTGTGATGTCGTAAATTTGGATTACACTCATTTCTCCATTCGCTGAAACAATGTTCACGAAATCGCTTGCTGGATTAGGATAAATACTTGCAACAGGCATTGACATATCATTGACATATCCGCCTTCAATGAAATTGATAACAATTGTATCGGAAGCATAGCATTCGCCAGTTGCTACGCGAACCCAGAATGTATGAGAACCTATGCCATAATCTTCACCTGAGATTGTCAATTTAGGTCCGGTAAATCCAGTATTCCATATATACTCATCAAAAACAGCAGGAACACTTATTTCAACCTCCGAATCAACAGGTGCACTGAAATCATCACCAAGATTAATCACAATCTCCTCGCCTACGGTAACACTGACGCCCGCTGAAGTTGTACATCCATAACCGTCACCATCTACGGTAACCATATAATACCCGTTCATACCGACAGGTATTGACGATGTCATATCAGTAGTGCTCCACATATATTCAGCAGCACCAGCACCAGCATCAAGAACGAATTCTCCACAAGTCACAATAGGTGTTGTATCGAAATTTGCATTGCTAAAATCAAAATAATCATGGAATGTCACAAACACAGTATCACGAGCAACGCAGTTTCCATGAGCTGAGTCGGAAACTTCGAGAATATAAGTACCACTAAGAGTAACTGTTAATGTTGGTTGATAACCGTATGTTCCGTAGTTCCATGAATAATGTCCGTATTCTTCATCGCCTTGCGGACCAAGAACTACAGTTTCGCCACGGCATGGATTTAGGTCTGGACCAAGTGTCATATCTGGTGCGTTGTTTACTGTAAGTTGAGCCAACTCAGTTCTCTCCTCAGCACAAGCATTAGATGCTATGCAATAGAATTGTCCACTATTGCTACGAGTCACATGGTCAATATGCAAATCACTTGAAGTCTGACCTTCCAAAGGAATGCCGTTGTTGTACCACTGCAGGTGAACACCGTCACCTCCTGCTGTCATAGAAAGAGAATATTCTGCACCTTCGCAGATAGACATTACAGCAGGTGTCGGCTGCGCAGTGATTCGCGGCAATGTTCCAACTGTAACTGTAACTGTATCGGAATAAGCTGATGGACAGTTAGTACTGCTGCGAACGACACACCAATAATTTCCTCCATATTCAGTAGCAACAGTAGGTGCCGTATAAGTTGGATTAGAAGATCCAATTTGTCCGACAGGCTGGTCATCCATATACCAGCTATATGTAATGTCATCACCTGTAGCCTCAAGGGTAAGTGTAAGTGATGATCCACCCTCGCAAACATCAAGGTCATCCGGCTGAACAAGTATTGTCGGAGATATCATTACCCTTACCATAATTTGAACGGCATCATTTGTTCCGCACGCATTTGTAACTTCGCAAATATAACGACCAGCATCATCGTCCTGCAAATCGCCAAAACGCAGATAAGGTTCTGTCGAAACTATTTCATCATCGTCCTGCCTGTGCCATGCGAAAGTTATTCCTTCCGCCTCAAAATCATCTTCATCAAGAAGGTCTGCCCCCTGATATATTCGATCCGCAATGCTAATAGTTGTATCAACACCAGAACATGCAGAAAAATTATCTGGCATAGCTGGATATACCCTAATTTCCTGTATTACATGCATAAATACAGTATCGGTACGAACAGAACCGCACTCGTTTGTTGCATAGCAATAATAATATCTCTCATGAGCCTCACTTGCTGGATTTGCAACCAAAGTGCTAGTATGCACGCCTGTTGTATGCTGTGTTGTAATATCTGTAAAATCAAGATCTTCGCCATTACTATTCAACCATGTATATTGCATAGGTTCTATACCTGTAATTTTTGCATAAAGCTCTGCTGCCTGACCTTCGCATACAGAAACATCAACAGGCTGAGTCTCTACTGTAGGCGGCATCTTTACTATTACCTGTGCACTATTACTACGAACAGTACCACATCCATTTGTAAACTCGCAGTAATATTCGCCCATGTGAGCAGAATCCATTGCAAATGAAATTATATTGGTAATACCATTTTCGACAGGAACGCCATCAAGGAACCATTGATAGGTAATAGTATCTATTGGATAATTTGTCGTAGCATCGGCAGAGAGAGATACTTCAACACCAGCACAAACCGTTTCTGGCAATGGGTTTCCTACAACTCTAGGCATTTCGCTTACGACTGTACGGACATTTAATGAAGTTACCGTATCACATCCATTGAAAACCTGAACAAAGAATGGAACAGAATAAAATGCCGTATCGTGTTCCGCCTGTGCAATTATAAGAGTATCATTAGTATCTGTACCATTTACTGCCGGATAAGGTGCGCCATCGTGATACCACTGGTACTGCAAATCAGTACCTGTTGCACGAACGCAGAAATGCAAGTCTTCGCCTGCACATATACCAGCAGGACGTGGCTGCGTCACAATGCGTGGCAATTCGTTAACCGCAAAGACAAACGAATTTGTTACTTCTCCGCACTCATTTCCAGCCATAAAAGTATATTCTCCGGCATCGGCAGGTGTGGCACTAGCAATACTGTATGTGCTACCCACGGCAACTTCTTCTTCGCCGAAATACCATCTACGAACATTGTAGTTCTCCACCTCCGCTGTCATATCAACATGCTCTCCTTCACAAACCTCACCGACAGCAGCAACACCTACTATTGTAGGCAAACCCGAAACTACACGAACTTCAATTGCTGTAGACCTTCTCATACTTCCCACTCCGAAGAAAATCTTGCTGTAATAATAACCGGCATTTGCCTCTACAACACTATCAAACGTCAAAGCACTTTCTGTTGCACCTTCGACTGCAGTCCAACAATCAGCTGTTGTTGCCGAACAATCTGGACTATAATACCACTGATAGGTAAAACTCGTTATCGGATTTTCTTGAGCTGTATCAGTAACAAACACTTTAATACTTCTTTGTGAACCTACACAAAAAGCTGCCACTCTATCACTTGTTGTAATAACAAGATTGTTTGGTCCAGCAAAAGAAAACGAAGCTGTCAACATGAAAATTGCAGCCATCCAAAATTTGATAAATTTACTCGTCATACTCAAATTAATTTAATTTTGACAAAGTTAAGAAAAAAAATTATCGCTCGTTAAAATTTTTAACAAAAACATTAAATATCAGGTTCGACACTACCCATCCTGACAATTTCCGGTTCATCGCCAGTACAATCAATTACCGTTGATGCATACAAACCGCCAAAACCACCATCGATCACTGCATCCACCCTATTCTTATAATCTTCATAAATGAGTTCTGGGTCGGTTGGATACTCGACAATATCATCATCTATGCGCAACGAAGTGGTAAGTATCGGATTTCCAAGCATCTTGACAATCTCAATGATAATTTTGTTGGCAGGAACACGGATACCTACTGTTTTTCTGTTCTGCTTCAAAATCTTGGGCACATTACTATTAGCTTCCAGGATAAAGGTGAACGGTCCGGGCAGATTTCGCTTCATCATCTTGAAAATGGAATTGTCGATAGGCTTTGTGTAGTCGGAAAGATGGCTCAAGTCAGAGCAAATAAACGAAAAGTTTGCCTTTTCAACCTTTATGCCCTTCAACTGGGCAACCCTTTCCACAGCCTTTGGCTTGGTAATGTCGCATCCCATTCCGTAAACGGTATCGGTAGGATAAATTATCACTCCGCCCTTTTGCAGAATTTCAACAGCCTGCCTCACCGTGCGCTCGGCAGGGTTGTCGGGATGTATCCTGATTAGGACCGACATTATTTGTTCAGTTTGTGGTAGTCTTCGAGGAACTTCTGCAAACCAGCATCTGTAAGCGGGTGCTTCAAAAGTCCGAGAATTGCGTTAAGCGGACAAGTAGCCACATCGGCACCCATCTGCATACTGCCGATAATGTGCATAGTATGACGGATAGAAGCAGCAAGAACCTGTGTCTTGAAACCATAACGCTGATACATTTCAACAATGTCGCCAATGAGTTGCAAACCATCGGTGCAGTTGTCGTCCAAACGACCTATAAACGGTGAAACATAAGTTGCGCCAGCCTTTGCTGCCAACAATGCCTGACCCACACTGAAAACCAAAGTGCAGTTTGTACGGATTCCCTTCAACGAGAAATACTTTATAGCCTTGATGCCATCCTTAATAATCGGAACTTTGACAACAATTTGCGGATGCAAAGCAGCCAATTCCTCACCTTCGCGGATTATGCCTTCGTAGTCGGTTGAAATAACCTCAGCACTTACATCGCCATCTACAATTTCACATATCTTAAGATAGTGATTCATAATGTTTTCCTTGCCGGCAATGCCTTCCTTTGCCATCAACGAAGGATTTGTGGTCACACCATCGAGAACGCCCAATGCCTGAGCTTCTTTTATCTGCTCCAAATTTGCAGTATCGATAAAAAACTTCATAAGTAACAATAATTTTATTTAAGCGACAAAATTACATATTTTTTGCTTGTCGCTAACATCATTTTCCAATTATAACAACCGAGTTTTCAACAATTAGAAAAAGGAAAAAATACTTAAGATTAAATTTTTGAATCATTGATTTTTGAACCGTCAGCTCTGCGTAGCAAATTTTCAAATCATAAAACCACCTTATCGAAATTTGTTGTAATTTTGCGCGCTCATTTTTTAAGACGATGGAAGACATTAGAAACATAGCAATCATTGCACATGTTGACCACGGCAAAACCACATTGGTTGACAGAATTCTATATCAGGGAAAACTTTTCAGGGACAACCAGAAGGTTGGAGAATTGATTCTCGACAGCAACGAACTGGAACGCGAAAGAGGTATAACAATCCTCTCCAAAAACGTTTCGGTAAGATACAAAGGTGTAAAAATCAACATAATTGACACTCCGGGTCACTCCGATTTTGGTGGCGAAGTAGAACGCGTACTGAATATGGCAGATGGCGTACTTCTGATTGTTGATGCTTTCGAAGGTCCTATGCCACAGACCCGTTTCGTATTACAAAAGGCGTTGGAACTCAAGTTGAAACCTATCGTTGTTGTAAACAAAGTCGATAAGCCGAACTGCAATCCCGAAGAAACAGTGGAAAAAGTTTTCGAACTGATGTGCAGTCTCGATGCCGACGACGACCAACTCGATTTCCCCGTTGTTTACGGTTCAGCAAAGCAAGGTTGGATGGGTCCCGACTTCAAGACTCCGACCAATGATGTTTCGTATCTTCTTGATGTTATTCTCGACACCATAAAGCCACAGCAATATCCCGAAGGTTCACTGCAAATGCGAATCACAAGCCTCGACTATTCGTCATATACTGGTCGTATCGCTATCGGTAAAGTTACCCGTGGAAGCATCAAGGCTGGCGATGTAGTTTCTGTTGCAAAGAGTGATGGTTCAATCATCAAGGCGACTATCAAGGAACTCTACCGCTTCGAAGGATTGGCAAAGGAAAAGACCAAGGAACCTGTATATGCTGGCGAAATTTGCGCACTACTCGGACTTGAGTCGTTCGACATCGGCGACACCGTATGCGACAACCTCGAACCAGAACCGCTAAGCACAATAAAGGTTGACGAGCCGACAATGAGCATGCTTTTTGCAAGCAACGACTCTCCGTTCTTCGGTCGCGAAGGAAAATATGTTACCTCGCGCCAACTAAGAGACCGCTTATACAAGGAAACAGAAAAGAACCTTGCATTGCGAGTCGAGGATACCGATTCGGCTGACAAATTTACTGTTTATGGTCGAGGAATTCTGCACTTGTCTATTCTCGTTGAAACCATGCGCCGCGAAGGTTTTGAACTCCAACTCGGACAACCGCGCGTTATCATTAAGGAAATAAACGGACAGAAATGCGAACCAATAGAGGAACTTTCAATTCAAGTTCCAGATGACTTTGCTGGAAAGGTTATTGAAATCGTTACACAACGCAAGGGCGAAATCGTGAACATCGAAAGCCGCAATGACCGCAGCAACTTGGACTTCCGCATCCCATCGCGTGGACTTATCGGTATGAGAAATGTACTCCTTACCGCCACTGAAGGTGAAGCCGTAATGTCACACCGCTTCGATGCTTTCGAACCTTGGAAGGGCGAACTTGGTATTCGTCGCAACGGTTCGCTTATCGCCATCGAAACTGGACAAGCAATCCCTTACTCCATCGACAAACTGCAAGACAGAGGCAAGTTTTTCATCTATCCTGGCGAAGAAGTTTACGAAGGTCAGATTATCGGTGAAAACACTCGCTACAACGACATCGGTGTAAATGTCACCAAGACGAAGAAACTGTCGAATGTTCGTGCTGCTGGTTCCGATGAAAAGGTTCAGATTGCTCCGCCAGTACGATTCTCGCTCGAAGAAGCCATGGAATACATCAACGAGGACGAGATGATTGAAATCACTCCGAAATCGATGCGATTAAGAAAGATTATCCTCAACCAGCTTGAACGCAAACGCGCTGCAAGGGAAAAGGGAATAGAGGAAGAATAGAAGGTATTTCTGGTTTAACTTCGTTGAGGGCTTCGCCGTTCTATGGCTGCGCCGTTTCTAGGTTTCTGTACCTATGGCGTTTCTACGCTACGCTGTTTCTATGGCTGCGCCGTTTCTAGGTTTCTGTACCTATGGCGTTTCTACGCTACGCTGTTTCTATGACTACGCCGTTTCAATGCCTGCGGCGTTTCTATGGTCTGCCGCCCGTTTCTATGTCTTTGACGTTTGAATGGCTAAAGCCGTTTATAAGTTTCTCGCTACGCTGTTTATAGATTTCTAGTTGTTCGAAGATTCGATGATTTGATGATTGCTTACGCGAACTAAAGGTTCAAAAAAAACGGAATATCATCCTGAACTCGTTTCAGAACCTTTAGCTCGGCGTAGCCAATCTGATTCCGTTTTTTCTGGGCTTCTATGTCTTCTACGTTTCAGGGGTTAAGATTATATCTATCCCATCACTTCCGTAACCGATGACTTAACAGCATCTGCAACCGTTTGCATCTGCTCATCAGTAAGGTCGTAGAAGACAGGAAGACTGATTTCGCACTTGTAATTGTCGTATGCCTGTGGATAATCGGACATCTTGTAGCCTAATCCGCTGTAGAATGACAGCAACGGCAACGGCTGAAAATGCACATTCACAGAGACTTCCTTGGCGTTAATCCTACGAATAATCTCGTTGCGTTGTTCCTCGCTGGCATTTTTCACGCGAAGCGTATATACATGGTAGGATGTGCGCTTGTCGGATGTTTCGTAAACTGGCAAAACATACCTTGCATCATCCTTGAACTGCGAAGTGTAAAAATCAAAGATTTTCTTTCTCTTAACAAGCGTATCATCATCGTAACGAGCAAGTTCCACAAGTCCCATAGATGCCATAATATCGGTCATGTTCATCTTGAAGCCTGCCGTAATGACATCGTACTTCCAATTGCCTTTGGTCTTTGCAAGCGCATCCTTGTTTTGTCCGTGCAACGAAAGCACACACAGAAATTTATAAATTTCGTCATTGTCAAATGGTTCTGGCATATTGAATATCACTGCACCACCTTCTGCAGTAGTAAGATTTTTCACTGCATGGAACGAGAATACCGTTACATCAGCCACCGAACCAGTATGCTTGCTCTTGTACATCGCTCCAATCGAATGCGATGAGTCGGCAAGAACCATAATTCTGCCTAGTTGCTTCTGGATTTCGTTGTTCGGTGAAAACTTGCGTCTAATACCATCCTCGTTCACCAACGACATAATTTCGTCATAGTCGCAAGGCATACCAGCAATATCAACAGGCATAATGACCTTTGTACGATCGGTAATTGCAACGCGAATTTTCTCAACATTAATGTCAAAGTCATCGGCATTCACATCGACCATCACAGGCTTTGCTCCACAATGCACAACCACATTGGCTGTAGCGCAATATGTATATGCAGGAACAATAACTTCATCGCCTTCACGAACGCCGAACCAGCGCAGAGCTATTTCCAGTCCTGCCGTAGCCGAGTTGACACAAAGAGTTGATTTTCCGCCAGTATATTCAGTGAGGCGTTTCTCAAAAAGTTTTGTCTTGGGACCGGTTGTTATCCATCCTGATTTAAGTGTGTCAACGACTTCTGCAATAATCTTGTCGTCGATGCGTGGTGGTGAAAAAGGTATCATTTAATTCTAAATTTTATCCAAAAAACAAATATGCAATAAAAATTGCAGCTATGATTCCGGCAAGGTCGGCAATAAGTCCTGCCACAACCGCATAGCGCGTCTGGCGAATTCCTACCGAGCCGAAATAAACAGCCAAAATATAGAAAGTGGTGTCGGTAGCACCTTGGAAAGTACAAGCCAGACGACCTACAAACGAATCAGCACCGTGAACATTCATAGCATCAACCATCAATCCGCGAGCACCGCTACCGCTCAATGGCTTCATAAAGGCAACTGGCAGAGCATCAACGAAATCGGTTGGCAAACCGCACTTGTCCAAGCACCAAGCAAGACCTGCCATCATCGCTTCCATTGCACCAGATGCGCGGAATACTCCGATTGCAACAAGTATGGCGATAAGGAAAGGAATTATCTTGATAGCTGTATGAAAACCATCCTTAGCACCTTCGATAAAAGCATCGTAAACATTGACCTTATGCTTTAGCGCCAGGATTATAAAGCCAACAATCAACGAGAAAAGTATCACATTTGAAACCATTGATGCAACAGTTCCCTGAGACTCCGCCGACAGCAAGGTAAATCCCCATATTGCAAGCGAAAGCAAAAGCGTAAGTCCACCAAGATATAACAGTATTTCCTTCTGGAAAAGGTTTATTTTCTGCCACAGCGACACCGCAATAATTCCTACGAGCGTACTAACAAATGTGCTTAACAATATCGGCAGAAATATGTCGGACGGGTCGGCGGCGCCAAGCTGAGCGCGGTAAACCATTATGCTAATTGGAATTATGGTAAGTCCCGATGTGTTAAGCACAAGGAACATTATCATCGAATTGGATGCGCGGTCTTTATCGGAGTTCAATTCTTGCAATTCCTTCATGGCTTTAAGTCCCAGCGGAGTTGCAGCATTATCAAGTCCGAGCATGTTGGCAGCGATGTTCATAACCATAGAGCCGTGAACAGGATGGTTCTTGGGAATATCGGGGAACAGTTTGTTAAACAATGGTGAAATGCCTTTTGACAGCAAGTTTACAGCACCGCCCTTCTCTCCTATCTTCATGATTCCCAACCACAAAGTCATAACGCCTGTTAGTCCGAGCGAAAGTTCGAAGCCGAGTTTTGCCATGTCGAAAGTAGAGCCGACCATAGCGGGAAAAACCTCCATATCGCCGAAAAACACTGCCTTCACTATCGCCACAATGAAAGCAATGAGGAAAAACGCTATCCAAATGTAATTCAGAACCATTTGCGTATAATTAATATGCAAAGGTAGTATTTCTAAAAAAAGAATTTAAGAGTATATGTAACGAGTTTTTAAACGAAAGATGTTAAAATGAGTTACTATCACTTTAGAACTCCGACAAAATAATCGAGAGAAAGCATCATTGATGTTTTCTTGGTCGACTTGTTTCAGCAAAATTATATCTTTTTTCAAAATGCAACTTTTTTGTTTTAGCATAACCACAATGATTAAAAAGTCATGCAAACATATTTACATATCACCAAATATACTTATCTTTGTACCATGATTAATCATAAATCTTTCACACGATGAGAAAATTTTATTCAACCGTTATCGCAGCATCTACCCCAACCCATCTGACGGAATGTTCAGCATCAGTGGTAATAACATTGAAAGCATTGAAGTTTACGACATTACTGGCAAACTAGTAATGCAGCAGGACATTAATGCAAGCAACGCAACAATAGACCTAACCAACAAAGCAAAAGGCATTTACACCTTGAAGTCGTTCAACGGCAACAATGTAAGTGTCAACAAATTAATTGTAGAATAAAAACTTAAAAATGAATTTTGACGTAAAAGAAATCAGGAAAGATTTCCCGATACTTTCAGAAAAGGTTCATAACAAGCCGCTTGTCTATTTCGACAATGCAGCCACATCACAAAAGCCGCGAATAGTAATCGACACTATAGCCGAATACTATTCGCGCTTCAATTCAAACATTCATCGCGGAGTTCACTACCTCAGCAACTTCGCCACCGAAGCCAACGAGCGAGCACGCGAAACCGTCCGCAAGTTCATCAACGCAAGTTCCACCGAGGAAATCATCTTCACTCGCGGAACAACAGAATCCATAAACCTTGTGGCATATTCGTTCGGCGAAACCTTCATCGGTGAAGGTGATGAAATCATAGTTTCCGAAATGGAACACCACTCAGACATCGTTCCATGGCAACTGCTTTGCGACCGCAAAAAGTCAAAAATAAAGGTTTTGCCTTTCGATGACAATGGTGTACTCGAAATTGGAAAATTGGAATCGCTGATAACCGACCACACAAAAATCGTTGCTGTAACGCAGATTTCAAATGTACTCGGCACGGTAAACCCAATAAAGGAAGTCATTGAAATTGCCCACAAGCATGGGATTCCTGTTCTTATCGACGGTGCACAAGGCGTACAGCATACAAACGTTGATGTTCAGGCTCTCGACTGTGATTTCTATGTATTTTCGGGACACAAGACCTATGGTCCTACTGGTGTTGGCGTTCTGTATGGCAAGAAATCTCTTCTCGAACAGATGGTTCCTTATCAGGGTGGTGGAGAAATGATTGAAAGCGTAAGCTTTGCAAAGACTACCTACAATGTACTACCGTTCAAGTTCGAAGCAGGAACGCCCAACTACATTGATGCCATAGCACTCGAAAAGGCGATTTTGTACATACAAAACATTGGCATTCACGAAATTGAATCCTACGAGAAACAACTTCTCGACTACGCAACCGAGCAAATTTCGCAGTTTGAATGGGTTAGAATCATAGGCACAGCACCTCACAAGGCAAGTCTTATCTCGTTCATAATGGACGGCATACACTTCTCCGATGCAGGAATTCTCCTCGACCAACTCGGCATTGCAATACGTACAGGCACACATTGCGCCGAACCAGCAATGCAACATTTTGGCATCACAGGAACAGCCCGCGCATCGTTCGCTTTCTACAACACGATGGAAGAAATCGACATCTTCATCAACGGACTAAAACGCATTAAAACAATGTTCTAATGGATAACGAACTGTTTTTCATAGTAAATCCGAATTCCGGTAGCAACAAGGGACGAATCTGGGACGAAATTTCAGCATATCTTACCGAAAACAACATTAAATTCGGCTGTTACCTCACAAAATCGGCAGGTGATGCCATTGACAACATTCCGAAAATCCTTGCCGAAGGGCACAGAAACCTCATTGTGCTTGGAGGAGACGGTACAACAAACGAAGTCGTGAACGGAATCTTTTCGCAAACGGCTGTCCCCTACTCAGAAATCTGCCTCGGATCGATTCCTATGGGCACGGCAAACGACTGGAACCGCTACTACGGTTGGGAAAACGACTACAAGGCTTCCATTGAACGCCTACTCAAGCACAACATTACAAAACAAGATGTCGGAGTAGTGACATTCACAGAAAACGGAGATAGAAAAACAAAATATTTCATCAACAGCATTGGCTTCGGCTTCGATGCCGAAATTGTCAAAATGACAAATTCGCTTTCTCACGAACAGCGAGGCAAAGAAATAACCTACCTGCTCAGCCTACTCAAATGCTTGCTGAAATGCAAGAAACATAATGTAACTATCGAATCCAACGACTTCAATTTCAACGGAAAAGTACTTTCAATAAGCATTGCCAACGGAAAATACTCAGGCGGAGGAATGCAACAAACGCCTGATGCCATAATAAACGATGGTGCATACGACATTTCCATCTTCGGCGACATAGGCAAGTTCTTTGTAATAAGGAATGTAAGTAAACTTTACAACAGCACGATAAAGCAAATAACGAACAAGAATGTCGTTTTTGCACGCACAGAAAACAACATCAAGGTAACATACGACTGCCCGACCTTTGCCGAAACCGATGGAGAAATCATCGGTGACAGTCCATACGAAATTTCAATGATAAAAGGTGGTTTGAATGTAATTGACTGATACTAAGCTTTAATCAGTTTCTTTACATAATCCTCGAAGAAAGGACGAATTTCAACAATTGCCTTTTCGAGTTTTGTCATTTCCTCCGCAAAAAACTTATGCACAGTTTCCCAACATTCGCGACGATATATGTCAACATTGTCAATTTGCTTGTATAGTGCACAAACTGGCTTACCATTCTCTAACACAAGTAGTTCATTCCACAGCCAACCTTCTCCAAGATAATTATTAAGAACAAGTTCGCACTCGTGCAGTTTGCAAAACACCTCAAAGCGCAAATCTTCGCTCTTGCATTCTACTGCAAGCATAACCCTTGCATACGAACGGTTTATGTCGAACTTCAGCACCAAATCCTTGATACCGGTATTGTAAGTCATCCATTTACCGTTCTTTCCTAGGTAAGGACGGGAATACTCATCAAACTTTATCCAAAACTGCCTTCTTATCTGCGATGCCTCTGCCTTCGAATACATTTTACTTCTTTTTTAGAAAGTCCATCCACTTGCGAATCTGCTCTTCTTTGGCATTTGGTGCTGGCTCATAAAATTTAGTCTCCACCAATTTATCGGGAAGATACTGCTGGTCAACATAATGATTTTCAAAATCATGCGCATACTTGTAGTCGGCACCATAGTTCAACTTTTTCATCAATGCTGTTGGTGCATTGCGCAGATGTAAAGGCACTGGCAAATCGCCAGTTTCCTTGACCTTAGCCAACGCTGCATCGACAGCCAAGTATGCCGAGTTGCTCTTGGGACTTGTCGCCAAATATACAGTTGCTTCTGCAAGTGGAATCCGCGCCTCGGGCATACCAATCTTGTCAATCGCCTCGAAACAAGCATTAGCGATAAGCATGGCATTAGGATTCGCAAGACCAATGTCCTCCGATGCCGAAATGATTAGTCGACGTGCAATAAACTTTATGTCCTCCCCCCCTTCGAGCATACGGGCAAGCCAATAAATTGCTGCATCGGGGTCGGAACCGCGAATCGACTTGATAAATGCAGAAATAATATCATAGTGTTGTTCGCCAGACTTGTCGTAGATTGCCATATTCTCCTGCAAGCGACTAACTACCAACTCATTTGTAATGACAATCTCCGAATCACCACTACTGCAAACCAAATCTAAAATATTGTACAACTTCCGTCCGTCACCACCCGAAAAACGATACAAGGCATCGCGTTCCTCAACCTTAATGTTCAACTTTGAAAGTTCCACATCAGTTGTTATGGCCTTGTCTATCAGTTTGTCCAAGTCGTGTTCATCCAAATGCTTAAGCACATAAACCTGACAACGCGAAAGCAATGGAGAAATGACCTCGAAAGATGGATTCTCGGTTGTCGCACCAATTAGCGTTATGGTTCCGTCCTCCACCGCACCAAGCAAAGAATCCTGCTGCGACTTGTTGAACCTATGGATTTCATCAATGAAAAGAATCGGATTGCCTTTCGAGAACAGATTTACCTTTTTTGCCTGCTCTATAACTTCTCGAACTTCCTTTACACCACTGCTTACTGCACTTAATGTTATGAAGTTACGCTCGGTTATCTGCGAGATTACGGTGACAAGTGTTGTCTTTCCAACACCTGGAGGTCCCCACAAAATCATTGATGGAATCCGTCCTGCCTCAATAGACTTGCGCAAAGGCGCATTCTTTCCGACAAGATGTTCCTGCCCTGCATAGTCATCAAAACTATGCGGACGCATTCGTTCCGCCAATGGTTTGGATGTTAGCATTTTACCTATAATTAGGATTCGAATCGAAAATATGCTTCATTATTGCCTTGTTGGTATCAGAAAATTCGACGTGTCTTCTTGCCATAACCCGTTCCATAACCTCAAATGCGGTTTCCAACTTGTATTCAGTGAAACCAGACGCTCCGCCCCAAGAAAACGAAGGCACAAAGTTGCGCGGAAATCCTGCTCCAAAAATATTTGCAGAAACTCCCACAACCGTTCCCGTGTTGAACATTGTATTTATACCGCACTTAGAATGGTCGCCGAAGATAAGCCCGCAGAACTGTAAACCTGTTTTCTCAAATTTCTGCGTATCATAATTCCACAACTTAACCTCGGCATAATTGTTCTTCAGATTTGAATTGTTGGAATCTGCACCGAAATTGCACCACTCTCCAACCACCGAATTGCCAAGGAAACCATCGTGTGCCTTGTTGGAATAACCGAAGAAAACAACATTGCTGAGTTCGCCTCCAACCTTGCACCAAGGGCCAACGGTTGTATCTCCGTACATCTTTGCTCCCATCTTCAGCACAGCATGTTCGCACAAGGCAAACGGACCTCTAATGTTAACGCCTTCCATAACCTCAGCATTCGCACCTATATATATAGGACCATCATTGGTATTGAAAGTTGCACATTCAACCGAACATCCATTCTCTACAAACAAAGGATATTTGCCAAATACAACATTCGTATTGCTGATTTCCTGCGACTTGCGCCCTGCAGTCAAAATTCCAAAGTCCTTGTTTATCTCCATCCCATTGAACGAGAAAATATCCGTCAACGATTTGAGCATAAAGACTTTGCCCTGATATTCAACCTCAAAGGAAGAGGTTTCGTCCGATTCGACACTTGCCAGCACAAAACCATCTTTTACCAATCGCCCCGATTCCAATGACTTAATAGCCTTGACTATATTATAATCAGGGATCAGCACTGAAGGAATTACGACACATTCTGTGTCTTCAACTTTCTGATACTTACTCTGTAAGTAAGGTTCTGTTTCAACGAAAACCTTCTCGCCGAGATACTTTTCCCACTTCTCACGCATAGTAAGTATCCCTATCCTGAAATCTGCTATCGACCTCGTCAGCGACAACGGTCTAAAACCGCCATGAAAGCCCTTATCTGATAAAACGAACTTCATTCTACAAATAATCTATAACCTTTTCCAAATGAATACCACGCGACCCCTTAACCAAAAACATCTTGCTCTTTTCGGGATGCATAACAAAATACTTGTTCAAGTCCTCAACAGTCTCGAAAAACGTATATGGATATTCCTCAGCGAACTTGGAAAAATTCTTTCCAATAAAATAAGCATTTGTGTAACCGCTTTCTCGAACATATTCAAGCACCGCACGATGCTCTGTCTCACTTTCTTTTCCAAGTTCAAGCATATCACCGAGAATCAATGACTTATACTCATCATTTATTGAATTATAGCTGTCAATTGCTGCCTTCATGCTTGTCGGATTTGCATTATAAAGGTCGAGAATCAAAGTGTTACGCGATGTCTTTGTCATCTGCGAACGGTTATTCTTCGGGTAATAGTCAGAAATCGCACCATCAATAGCAGTCGGATGAATGTCGAAATATGTACCTACTGTTACTGCAGCAAGGATATTCTCGAAATTGTAAGCTCCGATAAGATTTGACTTTGAGAAACCTGATGCAGAATCGGTTTCCCAATTTACCGTTGTCTGATATGCATACTCCGAGTAAACGCCACGGCAGAAACAATTCTTACCCTTTCCGTACCTCACAACTTTGAGTTTATCATGTCCAGACAAAACTTTCTTCAACAATTCATTGTCGTCATTTATGAAAACTGTTCCATCATGTGCATCAAGGTAATCATACAATTCGCCTTTTGTTTTCATCACGCCTTCAATAGAGCCAAAGCCTTCGAGATGAGCTTTACCCACATTTGTGATTATTCCATAGTTAGGTTCGGCAATCTTGCACAATGCTGCGATTTCTCCAGGATGATTTGCACCCATCTCGACAACACCCATGTCAACAGTACGGTTCATTGAAAGCAATGTCAGCGGAACACCGATATGATTATTCTTGTTTCCGCTTGTGTACGAAATACGGAACTTCTTTGCCAAGACTGCCGAAACAAGTTCCTTTGTCGTGGTCTTTCCGTTGGTTCCAGTAATTGCAAGTATCGGGATATTAAGTTTGCGTCTGTGATAATTTGCAAGCTGCTGCAAAGTTTCCAAAGTGTCCTTCACTACGAAAACATTTTCTCTGTCACAATACTTCTTGTCAGAAACTACTGCGGCAGAACAACCTGCCTCAAATGCAGCATCTACAAACTGATTCCCATCAAAATTATCACCCTTTATTGCAAAAAAGACAGAACCTTTAGTTATTGCCCTACTGTCGGTTGAAATCAAACGATTCTTCTCAAATGCCTTATAAATTTCTTCAATCATAAAGTTCTAAAATTAAATAGCCTCTCCCGACGGAGAGGCTATATATTTGAAATAAAATTTACTTATCTACCTTGGGTTGGTGCACCTATTCTAATCATAGCACACCTGAAACCAATATCGCAACGCGACTTGTTCTCATCCAAGAAACGCCTTGTGCCAGGAACCATCCAATAAGCCCTGTCTTTCCAAGAACCGCCTTTGAATACTCTTGACCTATCGGTAATAAGCGAAGTCATCTTTTCACCCTTGTTCAACTTTGGATTGGCAGGATTGAAATCAGCACTTCCCCACTCTGCATTTCCATCGGAACCCCATTTACCTGACTTGTACATACCTGTAGTCTGGTTGACAAAAATCTGGTCTGGATAAACAACGCTACCATCTGCAAGCATAATCTTTCCATTTTCCATAATCATCGAGCCATCGGGCATTACAACATTTCCTTCAGGAGTTCTTTCATGACCGGTAGGCAAAGTATATGTACGGTCTTCCATATTGATTCTCACACCACTTGGCAACAATATTTCATTACCGCCTATGAGTGTTGCTCCAGGGAATAAATCACCTATGTAATCAGCCAACGTATCAAGATTCTGCTCGTTAAGCATAATCGAATCCATAAATTCGTTGTACTCCTTTACAGACGACTTTGTCTTAAAGCGTTCATCCTTAATCCAATATTCTGCAGCTTCACCTGTAGCTACCAAAGATTCCAAGTCACCATCTAGATAGTTCCTGTTGTCAGCGGTAGTGTAATTCTCCCTGTTGAAACAAGACTCATCGCGAACCGGTTTCTTGAGGATTTTACCAGTATAATCGAAATAGTTTTCTGCTTCAGGAGTAAGTTCCATATCGCCAGACCTCGGGTCAACAATGATTTGATAGTCCTCGAATACATTGCCTCTGAAAGGACGGAACTCATCCATATCTTCGAAAGTGAGGTCACGGTAAACATCCATAACCCATTCGTTTACATTACCAGCCATACAGTATAGTCCGTAATCATTTGGCCAGTAGCTTCTTACTGGAGCTGTAATATCAGCCTTATCGTTGAGAGCACCAGCAACACCCATTGCATCACCGCGACCTCTCATCGAGTTAGCCATCATACGACCACGTTCTTCTCCTCTTGAATCATTACGGATATAGTGTCCGTTCCACGGATACAAACGTCTTTCGTAAATTCTTTCCTTGTACTGATTTCCAACGATTGCAAGTGCAGCAAATTCCCATTCAGCTTCGGTTGGGAGCCTATAGCGAGGCAAGAAAATACCATCTTCGATATTTACCCAACGTCTGTCGTCACCAGTATTTGCATTACCACCCTTGCGACCTGCCTTAAGTACAGAAGGGTCAACGTAGAGATTTTCAACTTTTCCGTCGCGTCCGCTCTTTCCTGTTTCATCAACCGGGAGGTCAAGGTTATCAGCATAAAACATATAAGAATCCAAGTTAAAATGCTTAGCTTGATCCTGTGGTGCCAAATACTTGTCAATAATACCTTCTCTTAAGAGAATCAATTCGTTAACACGGTCGGTTCTCCATTCGCAGTACTTAGAAGCCTGATTCCATGAAACATTTACAACTGGGTAGTCCTCGTATGCTGGGTGACGCAGATACAACTCAACCAAAGGCTCATTATATGCCAAACGGCTTCTCCAACCTGCAGTGTCGGGCAGAGCCTGTGTATAAAGGAATCTGTAGTCAGAAGCATATACATGCGACAACCAGTAAAGATACTCGCGATAGTCAAGATTTGTAACTTCAACTTCATCCATGTAGAATGATGATACGGTAACACGACGCGGAATATTGTTCCAATCGCGCATAACATCCTGTTCTACTCGTCCCATAGCGAATGTACCGCCTTCGATGAAAACCAAGCCAGGACCTGTTTCCTGCTCGTATCCGGGATGATTCTGGAATCCGCCGAAATTGGGGTCATTGTAGTTCCAACCAGTAGTGTTGGAAACATCCTTCTTACATGAAGCAACCATGATTGCCGCAGCAAGAATCACCATAAAAATTAAACCATTCCTTTTCATAAAACTTAATTTTTATATTAGTACTAGAATGATGGACAACTTACTGTCGATATTTTCTTTGCCTTCTCGTGGCAGCCGAATGTGTATGCCACAGAAATTTCATGTGCACCATAAGTTGAATTACTCAACTTGGATATTGTAAGGTCGTAACTATATGCAAATCTTAGCTTGTTATACTTGTATCCGACCATCATTACAAAGGCATCATATTGGAATTCAAAGGTTTGTCTAAACCAGAAACCAGCAAGGATACCCATTCTCGATACATACATACCCCAATAGAACTGCTGGAAGAAAGCGCCCTGCTGCTGGAACAGAATCTGCGGTGCAATCAAGAGGTCGCCTCTTTTGAACTTAGTACTATTAATAGGTATCTCCGCACCAAAGTGGGCCGTATATTTTCGTGGAAGCACTGCATCGCTACCCCTCAAGAAAGATTCTGATGGTTCTGTAAGGTGATGCACAGCGACTCCGAAGAATACTTTTTCTGAAAATCCCAGAATACCTGCCGAGAAATCAACATAATTTCGCTTCGTATTAATGATGTCGGGGTTCTCAAGCGATGCGTAAATAGGTCCATATAGCGGGTGTATCATATTGGGGAATACGAAATCCCAATCTATACGCTTCATCGCGAAGGTAGCCTGAAATCCTGCTGCCAATGAAAACTTTTTGGAAACTTGCAAAGTATATGAATACATCGCATTGATTGTCGCCAAGTTAATTCGTCCGTCACCACTTCCCTGCACATCGTCCATGAGGTAAATTCCAACGCCACCTCTTAGCGCATGCCAATACTGGTCGTAAGCTATATTATAGGTAACATAAGTTGACCCAAATGCCGGCCACTGGTTCCTATAAGACAAGGAAAGTCGCGGACATCTCTCAGATCCTGCAAAAGCTGGATTCAAATACAATGGATTAGCATAGAACTGCGAGAAATGCGGGTCCTGTGCTCTCACCACGCCATAACTCCCTATTATCAAGAGAGTTAGCAATATCAAGAATCGTCTTACCATAATATTTTTACCATCAATTATTAGTAAATGATAAATATTTTTTTCTCCGTAATTTAAATTCACAATATTACATTATTTTTGTCGTCTGAAGAAATATTTGAACATTTTTTTTTATTTTTTTTTAACAGATGAAAAAAATATTTTGTATCATATTGATAATAAGCCTATTACAAACAGCATTCGCTCAATCATTTTTTGTTAAAGATTCGCTGTTTTCAATAGGTACAACCGATTTCAATACCCCAGACAGCATCAAAATAAAAATCATTTCATTGAAAAACGGCGACAATCGCGACTCAGACTTCTTTCCAATATACCGAAAGACAATATCTGTTGATGACGGAACCACAATTACCAGCATAATGATGAAGAATGTTTCATACACTCCGATCGACTATAATATATATAAAGGTATATACAGAATTTCGGAGA
Organism: Bacteroidales bacterium; assembly: GCA_017551515.1. GTDB lineage: Bacteria > Bacteroidota > Bacteroidia > Bacteroidales > ML635J-15 > Bact-19. The sequence continues at coordinate 26,021 of JAFZLK010000069.1, forward strand.
TAGGAAACGAACCTGAATTAAAAGCCACTACCGTCAAGTTTAGGAAACAAAACTACATCGAATTTGAAATGATGCCTCTGAGGAAAAATCCCACAACCGGTGCTGTGGAAATTGCAGACCACTTCGAGTGCGAAATAAAGACAAGACAAACGAAAACAAGGGATTCCGGTCGCCAATACGCAAATACGTCTAAAATGTCATCGGGGAAATGGTATAAAATAAAAGTTTCTGAATCAGGAATTTACAAAATAACATACTCCCAACTTGTGGAGATGGGATTCAGCAATTTTACATCAATAGGCATTTTCGGATACGGAGGCATGGAATCGAAATACATACGCGACAACAACGCCCAGATATTTGCCGACAAGTATATTGACGACCTACCAGAACGCAGCATACTGAAAGTGGATGCAAACGGGAACAACATATTCGACAATGGCGACTATATTCTGTTCTACGCCGATGGCCCTCACAACATACGATACAACAACCGTAAATTCTCGCACGACTTCCACAACTACTCCGACTTCTCATACTATTTTGTTTCCGACAAAGGCACATGGAAGAAAGCAACAGAAACGCCATCGGAAAATTCGTCAAACTTAACCGTGAATACTTATGACAAATATTCTTTCCTCGAGAAAGACTCAATCTCAATTGTGAAGTCTGGTCGAAATTTCTACTGGAGAAGTCTGAGTTACTACACCACAATGAGCGAATCAATAACAGAGAATAACGCCACAACAGACACAGCGACTGCATACATACATCTAGCCAGCGCCTCCACTGCGGCATGTCTTTTCGACATCAGCATAAACGGTGCATCAGTCGGAAGCGCAAGCATTCCTGCTACTAATTCAAACGGAAACGACTACCACTTTTCTGCCAAGTTCGTCCCGAGAGGCAATACTACAAACATTGTAATTACATACAACAAAAGTACATCAACATCCAACGGATGGGTTGACTACATTGCCATTAGCCTTCGCAAAAAACTATACATTGAAAACGGATTCGTAAATTTCAGAGATACAAAATCTGTTGGAACTGGTATCATTGCAGAATTTTCGGTTTCACAGGCAAACAACAACACTATAGTCTGGGACATCAGCGACCGCACCAATGCAAAATCAATATCAGGAACTTACTCATCAGGGACATACAAGTTCAAGGCAAAAGCCGACACCTTGCGCGAATATGTGGCATTCACCCCATCATACTCATTCCCTTCGCCAATATACTCTAATGCAACTGATGTCGGCACTGTCGAAAACCAAAACCTGCACGGGCTACAGAACGCCGACCTTATAATAATAACGCATCCGAACTTTACTGCACAGGCAAACGAAATCAAGAAGATTCATGAAGTTGCCGAAAACATGTCGTCAATAATAGTCACTCCGCAAAAAATATACAATGAGTTCTCTTCTGGCACACCTGATATTTGCGCAATGAGAAACTTCATAAAAATGTTCTACGACAGAGCATCTGCCTCAAACATGCCTAAGAATGTCCTTCTGATTGGCGACGGCAGCTACGACAACAAAACATCGGACGGAAGCGTCCCCAACTTAATATTGACCTACCAGACAGAGAACTCACTAACAAACACAATGACAATTACTTGCGATGACTTTTTCGTATGCCTTGACGAAGGAGAAGGAGAAGTATCGTCATCGGATAAAATGGACATGGGTATAGGTCGTATGCCTGTGAACACTACAGATGAAGCCAACATTGCTGTGGAAAAACTACGCAGCTACTATTCGCAAAACAGTTTCGGCAACTGGAAAAACAGAGCCACAATTATTGCCGACGATGCTGAAAACAACGAGACGGTACATCAGGTTAATGCAGAAAACATGATTGCCACCCAGCTTGAGTATAGCGCAGAATATCTGAACATAGAAAAAATATACCTCGACGACTACGAGCAGGTATATACATCTACAGGCAATGCCTATCCAGATGTAAACAAAGCTATTATTGACAACATAAACAATGGTACTTTGCTTCTCACATGGGTAGGTCACGGAAATCCCAAAACATGGGCGCATGAGAATATTTTTTCACAAAACTCAATAACGTCGCTACAAAACAAGAATAAATATCCGTTTATCGTAACCGCGACCTGCGACTACACACCATTCGATGACCATACTATACAAACTGGCGGAGAACTTCTGTTCCTTTCTGCGAATTCTGGAGCTATCGGGCTGTTGACAACCGTAAGGCAAGTGTATTCAACTAAGAACGAAAGGCTTGTAAAGAATTTCTACAAGTACTTATTTGAGAGCCACCTAGAAGAAAACGCCGGCACAAAACCCAAGACTGTCGGTGAATGCGTAATGCTCGGGAAAAATGAAACCGCCGACTTTAACATGAGATCATTCGTTGTAATCGGCGACCCTGCAATAACATTGTCGCAACCAAAATATTCGATAAAAACAACAACTGTCAACGGAATCCCTGCTGCGGAATTCACGGACACAATAGGAGCAACTGGACTAGTCACAATCGAAGGCGCCGTATATGATGAAAATGGAAATCTCGCCTCCGACTTCAACGGAGTTGTTTCCTCATCAGTTTACGACAAACGCAATACTTACACGACCAAGGGCAACGACGGATACGAACCTCTCACATACACAGCACAAAGGAACATTATATTCAACGGTCAATCATCGGTAAAGAACGGAAAATTCAAGTTCAGCTTTATCATTCCTGTTGACATCGCCTATTACTTTGACAAAGGCAAGATCAGCTACTATGCCAACAACATATCGGACAAGGAAGCCAGCGGATACGACAAGTCAATAATAATCGGAGGAACCGATCCCAACGGCATACACGACACCGAAGGCCCTGCCATAGAACTGTACATGAACGATGAGAATTTCATTGATGGCGGAATTGTTAACGAAAACCCGACACTAATTGCAAAAATAAGCGATGAATCGGGAATAAACACAGTCGGCAACGGAATCGGACATGATATTACCTTGACAATTGACGGCAATACATCAGAAAAAACCGTACTCAACAGTTTCTACGAATCCGAAATGGACAACTACAAGGCTGGTACAATAAACTACCCCAATTCCGAACTTACAATTGGCGCACACACAATGACAATAAAGGCATGGGACGTAATGAACAACAGCAGCGAAAAGTCGATAGACTTCATTGTAACGACATCGTCGGAAATGGTGATTGACAAGCTGTTCAACTATCCAAACCCTTTCTCCACACACACATCATTCTATTTTGGGCACAACCAGCCATACGAAACTCTTGAAGTGATTATCAGTATTTTCACCGTTTCTGGAAAACTTGTAAAGACGCTTGAATCAACGATGACATGCGATGGCTACATAAGCGAACCTATTGAGTGGAATGGCCGTGACCAATACGATGACAAACTAGGAAAAGGTGTATATATATACAAGGTAAAAGTCAGAAATTCTGCTGGCACAACAGTAGAAAAGTTTGAAAAGCTCGTGATACTGAATTAACGAGGAGTTTCTGGTTTCTAGTTTCTTTCTGGTTTCTAGTTTCTACGCTTCGCTGTTTCTGGGTTTCTGTTGGCTTGCGCCGTTTCTGATTGTTTCTATGTTTCTGTGGGCTTCGCCCGTTTCTAAGTTTAACTTCGTTGAGGGCTACTTGTGCTGAGCACAGCCGAAGTACGCCGTTCTCGCTATGCTGTTTCTAAAAACGGAATGTCATCTTGAACTTGTTTCAAGATCTGATTCCGTTTTTTAAGATTTGATGTTATTTGAAATGGCTTGAAATTGTTTGTAGGACAAGAACTTCCTTCTTACCTATTTTTCACATTCAATCCACTAACTATTGGATTTACATCATCCTCAACAGGCAAGTAATCGACAAAAATCTTCTGCATCGACTTGAAAATATTGTGACGTGCATCGGGAAAACGCTTCTCTATGTCAGCAATTATCTCCCCTGCCTGACGGCGCTTGGTCTTGTCCTCGAACGGACATTTAGCCCTTTCGGTTGGAAATCCCATGATGTTTGCAAACTGACGTATCTCGCTGTTTGTCAAGAGTATCAACGGACGGATAAGTTCAATCCTTCCATCAAACATCGGCAACTTTGCAGGCATGGAACTAATGCTATTGTGGTAACACATGTTTATCAATAGCGTCTCAACAGCATCGTCTAAATGGTGACCGAGAGCCAACTTGTTGCAATTATGTTCGCCAGTAAGCTCGAACAAACGCTTGCGCCGATGCCACGAACAAAGGAAACATTTCGACTTGCCAGGATCTTTTTCGAAATCAACATTTATTTTCTCGTGGACAAACTCAACATCATTTTTTGCACAATAATCTGCAATGAAAGTTGTGTCAGCTTCATATGGGACATTCTCAACATCTATGTGCACTGCAACCAAATCGTACTTTTCCTTTCCGAACCTGCGCCTCGTTGCCAAAGTTGCCAGTAGCGACATCGAATCCTTGCCACCACTTACGCCAACCATTATACGGTCACCATCGGAAATCAGTCCGTACTTGTTAACCGCCTGACCTATCTTGGAATAGATATGCTTTATTTTTCGCTTATCCGAAATTTCCGACATATTAGTTCACCCTAAATTCGACATTCAAATATATGTACGACTTGTTGGGATTTGAACCTGTTTGTGGCAACCATCCCTGATAGTTAAGTGAAAGTCTCACAAAATCGACGACTTTCCAGTCGCAACCAGCCACTAGAGCCATGCCGTCGTCAACCACAGTCCACGTAGGCACAAAACCTGTCGCACAAGACGATGTCAGATAGTCGTACCTTGCAAACAAATTCAGCTTGTCCTCGATTATCCCATATATAATATACGCACTTGCTCCATGCTGAATTATGTTTCTTGGTGAAAACTTGGCGTTATATTCAGCGCCTATCCGCAGCTGAGGAATTACCGTTACTCCAGCAAAACCGCCAACAGTATAAAGGTCATCTCCCTGAAACGAATATGTTGAGTGCGCTTTCAACTGCAACTCCTTGATAGGAGAATAATTAAGCGAAAGCGAATAATAATATTTACCATACGAAACGCTGTCGTCCTTGATTGTTCCTGTCATCATACCAAACTCAACTGACAGATTGTCCATAAAATGGTATTTTCCATTGAAACCCAAGTCGATAGATGGCAAAAACCTGTATTCGTCAAGATATGACTTGAATATATAACGCGCTCCCCAGAACTTCTGCTGCGTCATGTGCTGCATATTGTCAACCAAACCTGTATTAAGCAAGAATTTCCCCTTTTTCCAAGAAATGTACATTGCCCGCAAATAAACATTCACCGTATTGTAGTTTTGTCCGAGTGGCAAATTCGGACTGACATCCAAACGGATAATCGAAGAAAAGCCCTTTGGTACATAGAACTGGTAACCGAAAGTTGCTCGTTTTATATCAAAGTTCGGTTCGCGCGTATCACCACCTATTCCCTGATGGAAATTTGAGAACAACATGATTTCGGGAACAGCCTTGAACTTTGATGTGTCGGAAAGTGCAGCCGTCCCTGCAAGTACACTTTTGGCAGAAATCACTGTCAAAGAAAGAAATAGCAGATATTTAACAAAATGTTTCATTAGAAAATAATAGAACGCGAATTTAGTATTTTTTTCCATTTTTATTTACTGCAAATCCAAAACTTATGTATTTTTGCATCGGACATAAAATCGACTATAATGAGAAATATAATATTCACAATAATTGCACTGCTAGTATGCATGGCAACCATTGGACAGACAAAACTCAGCCTGCTCGATGGAACTCAATACAATGTCAAGGAATATTCATTTTTCAACGACAACGGCAGTTCGATGGAGATAAAACTGGAAAAGAAGAACGGCAAAATCAAAACTAAATTCATAGACCTCAACGAAATATGGTCAGTTGGCGACAGCATTCTTTATATTCCCACACAGGAAGGCGAATTTGCGGTAGAAGACATGCGTTCCGTCGTCCTTGGCAAGCAGACAGCAAAAAGCGAATTCAATCCGTGGTGGGCTTATGCTGCTGGATTTGTAGTTGGTGCCGGCTCAGTACTTTACATTGGAGCATACGAAAACCGTCCAATATTAAGTCTGGCAGTTCCAATTGCCTATGCTACTGGAATTTCGTTCACAAGGCCGACAAAAAAAGGCATTATGAAACGCCATCCCGAATACAGTGACAATGAATACTTTGTTTACGGCTATCAGAACAAGGGCAGAAGAAAAATAATGATGAACACCATAATAGGCACCTTGGGAGGAATAACTGTCGGAGCAATAACCTCGCTTGCATTAAAAAGCACAGGCACCATTTATGTAATCCGCCCCAACTAATAAAACAACATGAAAACTTTTTTTACAACAATTTTTCTGACGATTTTCGCCAGCTTATCGCTTTTTTCGCAAAGCATAATCGGCACTTGGCATGGCGACCTAAATGTAGGCAACGGTATGTCGCTTGCAATTGTACTGAACATCAACGGACAAACTGCCGACAGCATAACGATGGACTCGCCCGAGCAATCAGCATTCGGAATAAAGGTTGACAAAGCGGATTTTTCAAACGACAACTTTGTCATAGAAATAACCAGTTTAGACGCAAAACTCGAAGGTAAGCCCAATTCCGCTTACGATACATTGCTCTGCTCATTCACACAGCGCGGACATACTTTTCCGCTTACATTGATACGCGGTCAGTACAAACCAAAACCTAAAAAACAAGACCCAAAGGATTTTCCGTACATTGTCGAAGAAATTGAAATTTTCAACCCCGAGACAAATGTAAAACTCTCGGGAACGCTCACCGCACCATACGACTACAAGTGCGACAAGATAGCAATTTTGGTTTCAGGTTCAGGACTACAAAACAGAGACGAGGAAATCTTTGGACACAAACCATTCCTAGTCCTATCCGACTATCTCACACGCAACGGAATTGCCGTCATCCGCTACGACGACCGAGGTTTTGGAAAATCTACTGGCGATGTCGAAAATGCCACGACCTACGACCTTTCGCTTGATGCCGAATCGGTTGTAAAGTTCATCAGAACCGACAGCAGACTGAAAGACATGAAAGTCGGCATCATCGGTCATAGCGAAGGCGGAATTATCGCACCAATGGTCGCAGCAAGAAACAGCGATGTAGATTTTGTCGTGATGCTTGCTGGTCCTGCTATTGAAATGTCAACCTTATTGGCTCGGCAGAACTACGACGTAATGAAGTCATCAGGTCAAAGCGAAGAAATTGCAAAACAATACTCAAAGCTAGCACTTGAAGCATATAAAATAATCAAAAACAAGAAGTTAGAGATAGACGAAAAGAAAAAGCAAGTTCGTGACATAATTATAAAAATGAATTCACTTGTATCGGAAGACTCCTCCGATGAAAATGATATTCAGGAGAGCGTTGACGTATTGTTTTCTCCATGGATGTACTATTCGTTAAACAGCAATCCTCAGGACGACCTATGCAAAGTCAAGGTTCCACTGCTCGCTCTCAATGGCGACAAAGATGTGCAGGTTTACAGCAAAGACAATCTTGCTGGCGTTGAAAAAGCAATGAAAAAAGCCAAGAATCAGAATTACAAGACAATAGAACTTAAAGGATTGAATCATCTTTTCCAGAAGTGCATTTTCGGCAGTCCTAACTTCTACGGCAAAAACGAGGAAACATTTAACGAGGATGCGATGAAAGTTATTGCAGAATGGATTAACGCATTACCGTCAAACTAAACTTCTGCACAAGACATAAAAAAACCGCTTTTTAGCGGTTTTTTCTTGGTTGCCCAATCAGGACTCGAACCCGAACTATCAGAGCCAGAATCTGGGATGCTACCATTACACCATTGGGCAATTGCGAGCGCAAAAGTACAACATTTTTTTCAATTCTCAATCAAAAATTTTAAAAATTGTTCCAAAAATTATCTTGAGGTCTGTTTTAAACGACATTTCATTGATATACCGCAAGTTAAGTTTCAACTTTGCTGGCATAACCTCATCGATGTAAGTCTGTTCGGGGTTGTCTGACTTTGCCAGAATGTCGTTTTCGTTGCGATATTCTATCGAAGCGTAGTCGGTAATGCCCGGACGAACAGACAAAACCTTGCGCTGTTCCTCGTTGTACATCTCAACATACTTTGGCACTTCGGGACGCGGACCGACAAAACTCATATCACCGACAAGCACATTGATAAGCTGTGGCAACTCGTCAATCTTGTACTTTCGGATGAAATAGCCAACCTTCGTCACACGATTGTCCTTCGATCCAACCGTCAGCAAGCCTTTCTTGTCGGAATCTGGACGCATGGAACGGAACTTCAGAATCTTAAAGTTGCGAAAATCCTTCCCCACCCTAACCTGCCTGTAGAACACGCCTCCACGCGAAGTCGTCACCACAAGCAGTGCGACTATCAGCAACAACGGTGACAATATGAGCAAGCCAACAAACGAGCAGACAATATCAAATAAACGCTTCATACCTATAAAATATTACCAATACACTCTTCTCATCCTAACAACTCCACGGACAACAACACCAGCATCCTCCATCTGCTTGATTATTTGAGCAGCCTTATCCATAACCACAGCCGCTGATTTGAAATCATTATATCTCACCGTAATATCCATCTGCTGCTTGCCATCCATAAAATGGACAAAGACATGCGACATATTCACCTTATGGTCGTACATTATACAACCGTCACCGACAAAAGCGAATTTTTGCTTAGCCATAGCCTCTACCGAAGCGACAGAAACCGCACGCGCCTTTGCTTTTTTGTCAAGTTCAAGCCTATACTCGTTTATAGATTTCTTTAGTTTTTTCTTCTCCAATTCCCGCTTCAAGTCCTCAAATTCAGCATTAATTCTTGGAACTGCATCATTAGCCTCCATTAAGAACTCGTATGCCCTTTCAGGTGAGCACATTATTGACATATTGCGCTTTGAAATAAAAGGAATTGTAAACCACATCGAAAAACTCTTCCAATTGGAACGAGTCTCAAGGCGAAGCGAAATGTTACTCAACTTTACAAATATATAATGTGATTGCAACTTCAAATCTTTCTCCGGAACATTGTGCGACATCAAAACTTTTTTCAACGTGGCACTCGAAAACGCCTCATCTGTATTTACATCATAATAAGGTCGCGTAAGATTTTCCATCTCATGCTGGAAAAAAGTGGACAACAATTCATCGTCCGAAGCCCCTCTTTTCAGCATATAAAAATATTCATCCAACCAATAATATTTACTTGCCATAACTAATTTATAATTAAAATAAAGGCATTGCAATGTTGCAAAATTACAAAAAAAACTGAAATTACTAAAAGACTTATCCTGCCTATAAAATCATATTTTGCATACTAAAAAATTAGCACAAAGCAAATATCACTGAATTTCAAAAACTTACAAAGATAATAGTGTTAAAATTTCAGTGTGGGACTATAAAATAGCAAAATAAATTTTGGTATGAGACCATAAAATGGTAAAATAAATTTCAGTGTCAGACTATAAAATAGCAAAATAATTTTTGGTGTGAGAAGAAAATGCATTATCTTTGCGGCATCAAACTTACTGAAAATAAACGAAATGGCAAACATAGTATTCAAGCGGAAAGTATATGAGAAAATGTTGCAGTGGAAACAAGAATCAAACGGACAAACTGCATTGCTTATAGAAGGTGCTCGACGCATAGGCAAATCCACTGTAGTTGAGGCATTTGCACAAAATGAATACCGTTCATACATCCGCATCGACTTCAACGAAACTTCCGAAGATATAAAAGATTTGTTTTCAAACCTCATGGATTTGAATTACATCTTTCTATTTCTTCAAAATGCCTACAAGAAAAAACTATACCGCAGAAAATCCGTTATAATTTTTGATGAAATCCAGCAATGTCCCAAGGCTCGACAAGCCATAAAGTACCTCGTAAAAGATGGCCGCTACGATTACATAGAGACAGGTTCGCTGATTAGCATCCGCAAAAACACCGCCAACATCAGCATTCCAAGCGAAGAATACCGCATAGAGATGTTTCCAATGGATTACGAAGAATTCTGCAATGCAATTGGCGAAGAAACTTCGATTCCACTGCTAAGACAAATGTACGACAGGAAGAAACCTCTTGGCGACAGCCTTAACCGACTAAAAATGAAAGATTTGCGCCTGTATATGCTTGTCGGTGGAATGCCACAGGCCATAAACGCCTACCTTGAAAAAAAGAATCTGGAAGAAGTTGACAAGGTAAAACGCCAAATCCTGCTACTATACAAGGAAGATTTTCTAAAAATTGACCCGACTGGAAAAATATCGAAACTGTTTATGGCAATTCCCGCACAATTGAGCGCTGGGATTTCTCGTTTTCAACCGACGCCAGTAATCGGCAACATTCCATCCGACAAAATCAGCGAACTGATACTCAACCTCGAAGACAGCAAAACGATTAACATATCTTATCACGCAAATGATCCCAATGTGGGAATGTCGCTTAATGCAGACATCAGTCGCTACAAAATGTATATTGGCGACACAGGGCTGTTCGTTACTTTGGCATTCTGGGACAAAGGATATACAGAAAACAACATCTACGACAAACTTCTGAGCGACAAACTCTCCGCCAATCTTGGATACATATACGAAAACCTTGTAGCACAGATGCTTCGTGCTTCGGGATACCAGTTGTTTTACTACACATTCCCAAAAGACGAGAACCACTCCTACGAAATAGACTTCCTATTGTCCAAAGGCAACAAGATATGTCCTATCGAAGTGAAGTCTTCGGGCTACAAGTCGCATAAGTCGCTTGATGCTTTCTGCGAAAAATTCTCGTCGCGTGTAAAGGAACGGCTACTTATATACACCAAAGACTTCCAAAAAGACGGCGCAACCACCTATCTGCCAGTATATTTCACTCCTTTTTTATAATTTGTGCTCCTTTGAATTTCGGTATAGGACTATAAAATACTAAAATAAATTTCGGTGTCAGACTACAAAGCACCCGAACAAATTTCGGTGTAAGACCATAAAATAGCAAAATAAATTTTGGTGTGGGAATTAAACGGAGTTAGTCAAGCGGCACGAATATGGTCTTATGTAAAACAAAAACAGCAGCCGACTATTTGCCAACTGCTGTAAACATTTACGCATTGCAAATGCTGATATTCAATCGTGTCTGTTTACAACCTTTAGTTCACTGCTATAGCAGTAAATCCGACACAACTAGGCTATATCCCATCGGCACATCGGTTTTATTGAACATAAATCTATTGCTATAAACTATCTTGTATAATTTGTTGTGTCCCTTTGCACTTTATATCCAAAATTAGTAAAAGCGAGACTATCGGTTAAGAGCATGCCATGAACTCCCGAAGAAAATAGTGTTGACGTAATACTCGCACCACCATCGGCATTTACAAAAATTGTGCCATCGCCACGAACTTTTTCATTGTTGTTAAAATATGGTTGTAAACCCTGTCTCTTTTCGGAAAATTTACTTGGGCTTGTATGGGTTGTTTCCCAAGGGTTGGCAACAAAATCCAAGAAAATCCACTTTACATCTTCTTGTGATGTGTATTTTGCTATGGTGTCTTGGTTCACTTTGTCCCATTTATCATAAAAGTCAAATTCAATATGAATTTCCTTGGTTGGAACAACAGGTGTTGGTTCCG
>JAFZLK010000070.1 GCA_017551515.1 Bacteroidales bacterium
AAATACAACAAACATAATGAATAACCCGAGTGTACTCTCGAGCCACTATGGAAGAATAACATATACATGGCATATTGTAAATGCAGAATGTACGGGTGAAGCTTCTGCTATTTACAATTTCCGTCAAATACCTTCTCCAGAAGCTGGTCCTGACATGACCGTTTGCGGTGTAACCGCTGAAATAACTGGAGCAAATCCGACTATCCCTGCAATAGAAGGTTCTTCGTTACAGTGGACGGGTCTGGGCGTTGTTATGAATCCAACCAACACAATCCAACCGACAGCCAATGCAAATAGTGCTGGTACATACGTATTAACACTTACCGAACGCAATGGTGAATGTGCGGGAAGCGACAACATGACTATCACCTTCATTAATGTGCCAGCACCGGCAACAACAGCAAACGTTGATACTGTCTGCGGACATATTGCAGAACTTCAAGTTTACAACACCAACCCTGCTAACGAAGGTAGATGGACAGCATACGACATGCATGGTGATGTTCTTCCTACGGCAATCTATCACAACTACAACAATCCAAACTCGCCCAGCAGCGACCGTTACCCACACTGCTATGTCACCGTTCCTATTCCAGATGACCAAACATGGGTTGAATACGAATTCCGTTGGACAGAACCTATTACCGACCCACGTCTCTCCGGTGATGCCGATTGTATGGGACAGGCAATTAAGAGAGTGGTATTCCGCAAGGTGCCTGTAGTAAGCGTTTACCAATGCGGGTCAACTGGTAACCATGTAACTGTATGTGATAATTCGGTAGCCCTTTGCGCAGAAACGTCAGCATCGGAAGGTTACACAAGTTACATGTGGCTCTGCAAGGAGATTGCAGGAACATTTGCTGATTCATCTGCTATTTCCACGACATTTACTCTCGACTCATCAATCCACGTTACAAATTTCAGAGATGTGGACATCTATTTTGTAGGTCGTAACGAGTCATGCGTATCTATTGATACAATGCATGTTCGCTTCCTCCAGAAACCAGTTGCTAACGCAGGTGTTGACCATGTGGCATGTGGTAACTCCTACGATCTAAACGGTATATGGGGTCTCACACCTACCGATGAATATACCCCGACCTGCCGTTGGACTGTTATAGACAAGCCCGACCAGTATGCACAGGTCACCTGGACCAACACCCCTCACGACAGCATAGTTGAGCATGTACAGGTGAGCGACTACGGTGTATATACCTTTATGGTTAGAGAATTCAATACCGCTGGTGAGGCAAGCACATGTGCCGACAGTGCAACCGTGGTGGTAGAGTTTATGGAAATGCCGAATGTTAACGCAGGTCCAGACTTCCCTGTCTGTGGTCTCGATTTCCAGCTTCACGCTATCACTTCGCACGCAGAAGGTGACAACATCGTGGGTACATGGACAAGTATGAGTGGTGGCGCGGCTGCATTTACCGACCGTACAGATCCGAATACAACAGGTCATTATTCAGCATACGGACCGGCAACATTTATCTGGACAGAAACCAACCATCCGCACATACAGACTGATAACGAGGAAACATGCTCCAGATCGGATGAGGTTGTAGTAACCTTCTACGAGGTGCCGTCTGCTGTAATTAATATGAACGAATCCGACACCGCAGTGTGCGGACTTACCTTCGCTTACCTGCGTGCTGAAAATCCTGGTGATGGCATAAGCGGCTATTGGTTCGAGGATAGTCCTTACACTCAGTTCGGTCCGAACAACCAGACATATAATCAGACAATAACTGATGTTACCGTGCCAAGTTATGGTCGTCATAGTTTCTACTGGATTGAATATACAGGTCCAGCAGATAATCCACGATTCTGCAAGGATACAGCAGGTCCATGGACAGTTAACTTCTTGCAACAGCCAAGCGCTCAGATAACTCTTGATGAAATTACATTCTGCTCATATGACGGTCAGTTGCATGTTGACTTCAATGGTATAGGTGTAGGTCGTTGGTCAACAAATGCACATTCCAATGTACTTACTTTCGATGATCGTTCAGACCCGAACACTTTAATCCATACGACAGTTCTCAACAGTGGCAATTTTGAAGATCCATACTTTGAAATTTACTGGACAGTACAGAACACCGAATTATGTACTGACAAGGATACTGTAAAGGTTATCTTTGCTGAGGTGCCGTCAGATTCTATCAAGGTAATACCACCTATGTGTTTTGGCGGTGATGCAATCATTACTGCTTACGATACACTTCTTGTTACCTACAACTGGGAATATGGCAATGGAAACATTGACAGTGTTAAGGTTAACAATTTTGATGGTGAATATCGTGTGTTCCTCCACTGGGAAGACAGGCAAGAATCCCACATAGTTGGTCTTACAACTATTAACGAATGGGGATGCCAGTCCAACAGCGGTATGGCAGAAATTGTAGAACCATATCTGCCGAAATACAACTATCGCATCATTGGTGATACTTGCGCACTCGGCAAGGGCGGTATTGAATTCATTGACACAACAGGATACTTCGCGTTCTTCTGGATTGACACGACGGAGAATAGCGCTAATGCTACCGGATATAACCATGCAACTGGTGCTATAACTAACAGTAGTTTGGATCCTAATGAAAGAGACTACCATGTTTATAATCTGCCAGCCGGTACTTATACATATCGTTCTGACTATCAGTCGTTCAACCGTGATGAACATTCAGGAAGTTATTATCATTACTTCGGTGAAATATATTGTCACGACTTCCCGGAAGTTGAGGTTGCTACCATCGGTATGATTGAAGCTGAATTTGCAGTGTCAGCTGATGTAGTATTGACTAACCTTGTAGCACCTGACGCAGAAGTTACATTTGTAAATTCTACAAATTACGACAATGTTGGTAAGAGGTGTGAATGGCATTTCGGTGACGGCGAAGTTGTAAAGGATTGTAATGAGCTTGTTCAGCATACTTATGTTGAGCCAGGTTGCTACGAACCTTACCTCGTGGTTATGAACAGGGATATTCCAGAATGCCGAGACACCGCCTTCCTTGATGAATGTGTATTCGTTGACAAGGAGAGCAAGCTCGAAGTTCCGAATATCTTCTCACCAAACGGTGACGGTATAAACGATTACTTCCAAGTAAATGCTCAGACATTGAAGTCGTTCCACGGCAAGATACTCAACCGCTACGGACGTGTAGTATTTGAGTGGACTGACTGGGAGAACGAAGATGCAGGCTGGGATGGACGTATGAATGGTTCTACCAAGGCAACTCCAGGTGTTTACTACTACATCATCGAAGCCGAAGGATACGATGGTGCACAGTATCCATTGGAAGGTGCTCTGCATCTAGTAAGATAAAATTTTCTTCAAATAATTAAGATGGCTGCATTATTGCAGCCATCTTTTTATTTATAGAATGCTGATTTATAGGGGAATAAAAATATTTTATTTTTTTTAAAATTTCAGGCAACGAAATTGCCTTTTAAATTGTCATATAGTTGTAATGAGCGATAACGAGAAACTGATAAGGAAGTGTCAACAGAAGTCGCGGAAGGCTTTTGAAGAGCTTTACAAAAAGTTCTCGCCATTCGTTTATGGGATTTGCTTGCGATATGCAAAGAACAGGGACGAAGCTCAGGACATTCTTCAGGATTGCTTCATAAAGGTTATGGACAAGATTGGAGATTTTAGGTTTGAAGGTTCTTTTGAAGGCTGGTTGCAGAGGATGGCTGTCAACGAATCGTTGAATTATCTTAGGCTTGGCAGAAGTGCGTTTTCCGAAATCGACGAGGAGAACACCGATGCTGAAGACGAAAGTGTGGATATTGTCTCGTATATGACAGCCAAGGAACTGCTTGATGTAATTTCGAAGCTTCCCGATGGCTATAGGACAATTTTCAACATGTATGTCATCGAAGGCTATCAGCATAACGAAATTGCTGGAATCCTAAACATCAAGGAATCGACAAGCCGCTCGCAACTGAAGAAGGCAAGAGAATATTTGATAGGTTTAATTAAAAACGAAATTAAAAAGAGATGAACGAATTTGACAAGATATTAAAGCAGAAGCTGGAAAGCTATACCGAAACACCGCCGGCAGAGGTGTTCGAGAATATTAGTAAGCATTTTCCAAAGAGAACTGCTGCCGATTTTTTCTCGGCATACAAGTATCATCTCATTGCCGCCCTCGCTGCTATAGGCATTGTGACAGCCGTCGTTATCGCTTATCTGCCATCTAATGAGGAGACTACCTCTATTAACCCCGACAAACAACTGACAGAAAACACTACTCCTGATGCTCCCGATACAAAGGTGTCGGAACCTATGACATATACCAAATCCTCAGCAGCAGATGCAAATTCGCAAGAACAGATTTTCGAGGCAAAGAGTTCTGCACCCACACCGCAATCCGAAAACAGGATTGATGCACTTAACTTAAATGATACGACAATATGTGGCAACGAGCTATTGATAGAAGGCTCCGATGTTGCCAAGATAAAAGCATCCGACGGATTGGTACTGACAAAGGTTGCATCAGGAGTTAAAATTAGCAGCAAGTCATATGGCACACATGCATTGAGCTTAGCCAATGGTAAGAGCGTGAAAATTACCTTTGCAGAAGCAGAAAAACTTGTTGCATCTGTTGCCAAGACAGACTTGTGTTATGGCGAAAAACTGCTTGTAAACACTTCTGAGGCATCGTCGGTAAGATGGAATGATGCCTACTATTCAGTTGCAAAACTTAATGATGGCAAGTATGAATTATCCGGTCTGAATACCGGCAAAAACAGCATTGTCATTACTACGGGAGAAGGCAGATGCACATCGAAGGTTATGTTTGATGTGAATGTCGCCAACAAATTGAACTATTCAATAAGCACAAAGGCTAACTATTGTTCTGGCAAAAATGGTGAACTTACAGTAAAGTCAGACAGCAAAATAAATTATTGCAGGATTAACGGCTCGGATATTTCGTGCGACGGAACCTTCTCTGGATTGGGCGCAGGCATATATATGGTTGAAATAAATTATGCAAATTCGTGCATAACATACGATACGGTGCTTGTGAGGGACAAGACCAACCTCAATGCTTTCTTTGAGAGTACGAAGGATGCATTCAACGAACGAGCCTATACTTTCCGTAACTATACACGCCTTGATGATTCTGGAAACACGCAGAATGTTGATTTTGAATGGCTTGTAAACGGAGCAGTTATATCTTCTGATTATAATTTCGAATATGAATTCAAGAGTAGTGGAAAATATGAGGTGGAACTCATTGCACGCATAGGCGACTGTGAAAGTAGGTATTCGGAAACAATTGGAGTGACATCTAGCGATTTCAGGATTCCAAATGTATTTACACCAAATGGAGATGGAATAGGGGATGAGTTTACAATAAAGTACAACGGCACTTTGCTTGACTATGACCTTTCGATATACACCAAGGCAGGACAGTTGGTTTTCCATAGCCAGCAGATTGACAATTGCTGGAACGGAAAGATAAGTGGCAACAATGATGCATCGGAAGGCGTATATTTCTATGTGATAACAGCTACAGGTGAAGACAATGAGAAACTAAGTCAGAAGGGCACTGTCCAACTGATAAGACGATAAATTCCGTATTTAGAGAGTGGAGTATATGAAAAAGGCAACGCAAATTGCGCTGCCTTTTCTGTTTTGTGGATAATTGGGTTTATAAGCTCCAGTATGTCAAATCTTTGATTTTTCCTCTCATCACACCCTTTACATCAACAAGAATTCCTTTTTCGGCAGAAATGCTCTTGAAGTAATCTTCGGTGAGTTCCATGTAAGGCTTATGGTTTACAGCCACGATGATAGCGTCGTATTTGCCTGTCGGCTCCTTCGCCATGTCAACGCCATATTCCTTCATAACCTCGTCGTGGTCGGCGTATGCATCAACAACATCGCAATTTACGCGGAAATACTTCAATTCGTTGATGATGTCGATAATGCGTGAATTTCTGATGTCGGTGACATTCTCCTTGAAAGTCATACCCATGATGAGAACTCTCGACTTTGTAATTTCCTTACCGGCATTGATAATCATCTTTACAACCTTGTCGGCGATACGGGTACCCATGCTGTCGTTGAGAGCACGACCTGAGTTAATCATACTAGCGTGGTAACCAAGTTGTTTTGCCTTATGAAGCAGATAGTATGGGTCAACACCGATGCAATGTCCGCCAACAAGTCCTGGTGAGAATTTCAGGAAGTTCCACTTTGTTCCAGCAGCTTCCAAAACCTCGTAGGTATTGATTCCCATGATGTCGAAGATGATTGATAGTTCGTTCATGAGAGCAATGTTGATGTCGCGCTGAGTGTTTTCGATAATCTTTGCAGCTTCGGCAACCTTTATTGCACTTGCGCGATGTACGCCAGCCTTGATTATTATTTCGTAAACCTTAGCGATGTTTTCTGCAGCTTCGGGGTCACAGCCAGAGGTGATTTTCTTTATCTGGGTAAGCGAATGTGCCTTGTCGCCCGGGTTTATTCTTTCTGGTGAGAATCCAACCTTGAAATCCTGCATGAACTTCAATCCCGACATTTTTTCGAGGATAGGAACGCAGTCTTCTTCGGTGCAACCAGGATATACTGTTGATTCATAAACAACATAATCACCTTTTTTCAAAGCCTTGCCAACCGATTCTGATGCTTTGATTACTGGTGTAAGATCGGGAAGCTTATGCTCATCAATTGGAGTTGGTACTGCAACAATGAAGAAGTTGCACTGCTTAAGGTCATCTGCATTGGATGTGAAAGTGATATTGCAACCATCGAATGCTGATTTGTCAAGTTCGTTGCTCGGGTCGATATGATTGTTCATCATAGCAACTCTTTCGGGCTTTACATCAAAGCCAACGACATTTATATGCTTTGAAAATTCAAGTGCAATCGGTAGTCCTACGTAACCCAGACCAATGACCGAAAGTTTTGCCTGTTTGTTGATTAATGCTTCGTAAATGTTATTCATAAGATTAAATTTTAGTTACATTGTTTGATTTTTGACATGAAAGGATGTTCGCAATCCTTCATTGTATTTACTATTTCTGCGTTTCTAATGTAGTGAACCATTTCGATGCTTGGTTTTGCGTTCTGTATTCCGAAACCGTTGCCAGCAAGGATGTTCTTGTAGCTTTCGGTATGCAGGTCGGTGAACCCGCCTGTAAATTCTAGTTCATCGCCAGCAATTTGTATCGAACGGTAGGTTGTCTGACCTTTTGCCTTTATTTCATCGGGCAGGTATTCACTGTCAACGCTTAGAAACCAACGAACGCGAGCTCGTTCTAATTCGAGATAACCTGAAACAACATGGTCGTCGCGGTGGTGTACTACCAATTCCTTCTTTGCTCCGAATATGTATTGAAGCATATCGAAGAAATGTATGCCTATGTTGGTTGCAAGTCCGCCCGACTTTGACACATCGCCCTTCCACGAATAGTGAAACCACTTTCCGCGTGAGGTTATGTAAGTAAGGTCAACATCGTAAACCTTATTTGGATCGCCAGCTTCGATTTTCTTTTTCAGTTCGATAATTGCTGGATGCAGACGAAGTTGCAGGATGTTGTAGATTCTGTGTCCTGTTTCCTTTTCGAGTTCGGCAAGAGCATCAATGTTCCACGGATTCAGAACAAGCGGCTTTTCACATATTGCGTCAGCCCCGTTTAACAAAGCCATTCTTATGTGAGCATCGTGCAGGTAGTTTGGCGTGCAAATGCTGAAAAAATCTATTTTTTCGCCAGAACCGTGTTGTGTTTTGTAAACATGGCGTTCGAAACGTTCTGGCTCTGTAAAAAAATCTGCTTTAGGGAAATACGAGTCGATGATTCCCACGCTGTCGTTCTTGTCGAGAGCCACAAGCAGATTGTTGCCAGTCTCCTTGATGGCTTTCAAATGGCGTGGTGCAATGTATCCACCTACTCCTATTATTGCAAAGTTTGTCATTTTAATCTTGTTACCTTATTATTTTCAAGTTTGTATTGTTGACCGCTTTCGGGACAGGTTGCAAAGCCATTGTTATCGAACTTTAGTTTGCAGCCGTATTCGCTTACCCAACCGGTCTGTCGTGCAGGATTTCCTACTACAAGCGCGTAATCGGGAATGTTCTTTGTAACAACAGCACCAGCGCCTATCAAAGCGTATCTCCCGATGTCGTGACCACAAACAACGGTAGCGTTTGCACCTATACTTGCGCCTTTCATTACCAGTGTGCGACGGTAGCAATCCTTACGGCTTATTGCGCTACGCGGATTGATGACATTTGTAAACACCATCGACGGACCGAGGAAAACATCATCTTCGCAAATTACGCCTGTGTATATTGAAACATTGTTCTGAACTTTCACATTCCTGCCCAATGTTACCTCTGGTGACACAACCACATTTTGTCCAATATTACAGCTTTCGCCAATTATGCAATTGGACATTACATGGGAAAAATGCCAAATTTTGCTGCCTTTTCCTATTTTACAGCCTTCATCTATGACTGCGGTTTCGTGTGCAAAATAGTCGTTCATACAAAAGTGCAAAAATAGTATTTTTCAATTATAGATGTATAATTTTTCTTATTTTTCCGTTATCATTGCATCTTTCTACAAGTTTGTGCATTTTTTCCCCATTCTGTGGATGAACAAAATCTGGTTCTATTTCTTGCATTGGCAATAGCACGAAAAGTCGCTGACAGACAAATGGATGCGGGACGATTAAATTTTCGGTACTAATAATTTTATCGTTGAAAAATAGTATATCGATGTCCATTGTGCGTCCTTCGTAGCCATTGCCCGAACGGGTGCGTTTTAGTTCTGTTTCTATTTCAAAAGCTTTCGTAAGAACTTCGTCAGCGGAAAGAGGTGTGCATACTTTTGCAACAATATTTGTGAAATATTTTGCATGTTTGAATCCCCATGGTTCCGACAGATATACTGAAGAAATCTTTTCTACTTTGCCAATTCGTTCGCCAATAAACTTGATTGCACTGCGCAGGTTTGCAATGCGGTCACCAAGGTTTCCGCCAATGCCAAGGAAAACAATGTTTTCATTATTCTGTGCAGTTGTTGCAGATATCGATTCCATTTCGTTGGGTAAAGACTTGTTTTACAAAATTACGGAATTTCTCAGAGTTGCGTATTTCGGTGAGATTTTGGCTTGAAATGTTACCAAATTCGTAGTCGGCATCCTTGTCGAAACAACAAGGGGCAACACGACCGTCGAAGCAAATTGTTGTGCCGAAAATCAAGCGTTTGCAGTGGTTTTCCTGTGTTTTTTTGAGTTTGAATTTTCCATCGCTGATGGCGTAGCGCGAATATTTTTGGTCTTTTGGCAAGAATTCGACTTGCGAATCATCGTAAATCTGAGCGGTCTTTAGTGTAATCTTGTCAATTCGATATTTCTTTTTCAACTTTTGCAAGTCGGGAATTTCGTGCTCGTTGTGCGAAAAGACAAGAAACTGCAGTTCGATGTAAGGACGTTCTTTTGCTGGTAGTTGCGATAGTTTTTCAAGTCCGTCGAACACATTTTGCACCTTTCCGCCTATGCGGTATTGGGTGTAGGTTTCATTGGTAAGTCCGTCAAGCGAAACAATAATGTGGTCGGGACGGCCATTGCGTATGAGGTCGATGTTTTGTGCGAGCAGTTGTCCGTTTGTCGAGAACATTGTGTGGATGCGGTTTTGTCGTGCATACGAAATCATATCGCCAAGTTGCTTGCACATAAGCGGCTCACCTTGAAAATGCAAAATAATATTAGTAAGTGTACGGCGGTTTTCTATGATGAATTTTTTGTATAGTTCCATGTCTGCAATTCCTCGCGGGCGTTTTAGCATTCCTTTTCCAGATGGGCACATTTCGCATGCAAGATTGCAGATATTGGTGGGCTCGTAGCTTGCAAAACTTGGTGGCGGAACTTCCGTGTCGAATTTACCGTGCTTTGCTTTGCGGTAAAACTTTCGCAGTCGAAAAATATTCCATATTCTCGGCAACGAGATATACCGTATGTTTCTCATGCGTAGCATGGCGCAAAGGTAATGGATAATTGGCAATGTACAATTAAATGATTTTGTAAAGAGCGCCAAACTATTCTCCAAAATCACTATCTTTGCTGAAAGAGATATGCAATTGCATTTATGCAAATCACTAATCTGCTGGAATACACCACCCGAGCCGAACTGCGCCAATGGCTAATCGACAACCACAAGACCGCAAAAGATTGTTGGGTTACGACAAATCGCACTAAGCAACCGCGAACAGACTGTATCCCATACATTGAAGTTGTTGAAGAGGCACTTTGTTTTGGTTGGATTGACAGTGCTCTCAAGCGTCTGCCCGATGGCAGATGTGCCCAACGCCTTTCACCCCGCCGCAAAAATAGCCACTGGACTGAACTTAACAAACAACGCTGTCGCGACCTCATTGCCCGCGGACTTATGACCGACAGCGGTCTGCAAGCGATGCCGAAATAGCAACGGAAAAAATATTACCTTTGCATCAAATAATTTTTTACGCAAAACATTAAACAATATTCAATATGAAAAATTTAAAGCTTATGCTAGTCATTGCAACTGCCGCAGTAACAGCAATTTCGTGCGGTACAAAGAATGAAAACAAAGAAGAAGCAACCGAGAATGTGGCTCCAAAGATTTTGGTTCTCTACTATTCTCAAACATCAAACACCAAGGCCGTAGCAACCGAAATCGCTACCAAACTCAATGCCGACATTGAGGAGATTGTCGCTGTAAATCCTTACGATGGCGATTTTCAGGTGACTATCGACCGTTGCATTGTGGAGCGCGAACAAGGCACAATTACAGAAATCAAGCCACTTACGGCCGATGTTGCCAACTACGATGTAATTTTCATCGGTTATCCTGTTTGGTTCGGCACATATGCTCCGCCAGTTGCTACCTTCCTTGCAAATACCGATTTGAGCGGTAAGAAGATTGTCCCGTTCTGCACATTCGGTAGCGGAGGTTTGGAATCGAGCGTAAAGGATTTGGCAGAGAAACAGCCTAAGGCAGAAATCTTAAATGGCTACGGTGTACGCGCTGCTCGTCTTGATGCTATGCCAAAGGAAATCGACAACTTCTTGAAAGCAAACGGTTTTCTCGAAGGCGAATACACCAAGTTGGACGAATTCCCCGAACAGCACAACGTAAGCGAAGAAGAAACTGCAATATTCAATGCTGCCGTTGATGGTTATCCGATGCTTCACGCAGAGGCAAAGACAGTTGCTTCGCGCAATCTTCCAAATGGCGTTGAGTATTTGTTTACAGCCGTTGACCTTCCACGCGAGGACAATCCAAAGATGCCTCCTGCTGGCGAATTGAAGGTTTATGTTACCGTTGAAAATGGTGCCGCACCTGTGTTTACGAATGTTGTCAGATAAGTAATATTCATTTGTAAAAAGTGAAGATATTTAACCATATCGTTCCGTAAATTATGTTTTTCGGAATAATATTATTAATTTTGCATCGCTAAAATTAAATAATCGGAACGATATGGAATATTTGAAAGTATCCGAAATAGCAGAAAAATGGGGCATTTCATCCCGTCGAGTGAGATATGAGAAAGTATTGGATTGACAACCTTCGATGGGTGACGGTACTGCTAGTATTGCTTTACCATGTTATCTATTTCTTTAACAACAAAGGCGTATTTGGAGGAGTGGGAGGCTTTGGCGATGGTCCGCAATATCAGGATTTGCTGATGTACATTCTATATCCTTGGTTTATGCCGATGCTGTTCTTGTTGGCTGGTATCAGTGCTCGTTATTCGTTGGAGAAGCATTCTGCAAAAGAGTGGATAAAGTCGCGTACGCGCAAATTGCTAGTACCCAGCACTATTGGCTTATTTGTATTTCAATGGATGACAGGGTTCTTCAACACACATGTGGGTGGAACAGATGTGCTGATTGATGTGCCACAGCCAATTAAATTCTTTGTTTGGTCTGTTAGTGGTACAGGTCCGCTTTGGTTTGTTCAAGTCCTATGGCTTATATGCTTGGTTCTATTGCTTATAAGGCTGTTTGATTCGAAAAACAAATTTTGGAACTGGTGCGGTAAAGCTAACATTGTTGTTATCATTCTGTTAGGAATTTTCTTCTGGCTTGGTGAGCACACTCTCATCATGAATCCTCGTCCCGAAACCGCAGATGGACTTTACAACCTTTACAAACCGTTCTTCTACCTAATTCCGTTTTTGCTGGGTTATTTTGTATTTTCTCACGATGAGGTTCAGGAACGGCTTGGCAAGGCTTGGCTTCCGCTAATGATATGCGCAGTGATTTCGGGAACGATATTGACGGTTCTTACTTTCGGCGAAAACAATACCACCCCCGAATACCTTAGCAGTCCACTAAATTGCTTGTACGGTTGGCTGATGACACTTGCGATGATGGCTTGGTTTAAGTCGTGTTTCGATAGGACTGGTCGTTTTGCTTCCTACATGACACGCTCGAGTTACGGTATTTATGTGCTTCATTACCTAGTTGTTGCAAGCTTGGGATACATGCTGAAAATTTACACAACATTGCCGCCAGTAGTTATATATCTTATAATGATTGCGGCTGTCTTTACTTTACCTCCTATGTTGTACGAAATTTTGCATCGCATCCCGTTTATTCGCTGGTGTGTGCTGGGCGAAAAGAAGGCAAAACGCAAACAAGATTCAAACTAATGTTATGTGCGACAACTGTAATGGAAGGTGCATACGATATAGGTTGATTGTTATGTGAAACCCCTACGGGGTTGGTTTACTATTGTTTGTTTTTTATTGATGTGCAACCTCTAACGAGGTTGGAATACTATTATTTTTGAATTATTTATAAAATGCCCATCGGAAAGGTGGGCATTTTAAATTTAATTATCTCTCGTTATGCTTTACGTTTAACAAAATAAGTTATGGTTGCGCTTGCAAGCAATATTACCGATATGGCAAGAAGCACTTCGGCAAACGGCCAGTCGCTTATCAAGAAATGTATGCTTAGAAGTATAAATATTACAAACAAAGAGCCCAATGCAGCAAGAATCTTTGGTGTTCCATTATGTGCAAGCAGGCAAGCAACTACAATCACCAGAATAATCGACATTAGTGTTCCTGCAATGACAACCAGGCTGCCCATTGGTAAATGGAATATCTTGAATATAAGTCCAAGCATATATATACAGAGTGTTATTATTCCAAATGCTACAGCTTTGCGATTAAGTATAAGCGGCTGTTTTTCAATCTGATTGACAAGAAGGTTTGTCTTGCGCCACTTGTATGCAAGATATGCAACAATCAATAAAAATACAGGTAATCCTATAAATAATGCTCGTTGCTTTATGTCGCGGCAATATTCTTCATTGGCAAAATATGTGTCCATGTTCATAGTAAGCAGTATTATCCAAAGAACAAGCAGAATGGCTACCGTTAGATAGAAGAATATATAGTTGCGTTGCATTCGTCTTATTCCTTTTGCAAAGGAAAGCATGTCGTTGTCGGCTTTTGTATTTTTTATAAAATCGCCATAAAGATTAAGTTCCACAATTGCCGACGCTATCAATATAAGCGCAAGACTGACACTTATCCATGGTGATAAATGCATTGCAAATTGTATGACACATACGCTTGCAATAGTTCCAATAATGTAACTCGCTGCAATTAAAATCCTTTTCCGTTTAAAACGTGAGGTCTGTTTTGCAATTTCCTCGTCAAAAGGTTTATTGTTTACGATATCACGCTTCGAAAATTTTTCCTGCATCTTATCGTATTGCCTTTTCGTTTCGTCCAATGGATTTCTTGTTCCGATGTTTTCTGTTTTTGTTTCCATATCAGTAGTTATTTATTATTAGCCATTTTTATAAGTTTCTCCTTAATGCGAACCAAGCGCACTCCAACATTTTGTACCGAAATACCCATAATGCTGGCAATCTCATCGTATGACATATCTTCGAGCCATAGCATTACCAATGCTCTGTCGGCCATTTCAAGACTGAGAATGCGCTCGTGAAGTTCCGATATACGAACATCCGAAGTGTCGGTTTCATCGTATGGATTTAATTCCATGTTAAGCGGCAATGTCTGCGGGCACCTACCTTTTAGCGCTTGTTCGTTCAACGCTGTATTAAGTGCCACCTTGTATATCCAGGTATTTATATTGCTTCGCTTTTCGAAACCTTCCATTCCATTCCAGATTCGTATTAGAATCTCCTGGAAAAGATCCTCGACATCTTCCTTCTGGTTGGTAAAGAGATAGCATACCGTGTATATTGTACGCTTGTGTTCCCTTACTAAATTAATAAACTTCGATTCTTTATTATCCATCATTTCTGCGTTTTTGCTGCCACATTAGACAGAGAAAAGTCAATTTTATTACATCAAAACAAGATTTTTTTTGCAAAAAATGTAAAATATGAATTTTTAATTTGTATGGAAATCAAAATCAGGATTATAGCCATCACATTGGTGTCATAAAAGCAAGTCGTAATTGTATAATGGTAGGTATATTTTGAAACCATTTGTTTTCCAATGCCCTCATCCAAGGTTTGCTATTAATATGCCCGTTAGGGCATACATAACAATAGAAAAAATCATTTTTTCGGTTACCCCGTAGGGGTTTCATTATTGAATTTGATGGTAAATGTAGCGTCATCATATTGAGAAGTCAGAAGAATTACATTCAATGCCTATGCCCGTTAGGGCATACATAACAATAGAAAAAAATCATTTTTTCGGTTACCCCGTAGGGGTTTCATTATTGAATTTCATGGAAAATGTACCTATCGTCATATTCAATTCCAAATTCCCTTAGATGGTTTTCATATTTATCTCTAAATTTTTTAGTTTTGTGATGTTCTTCCTGGTTTTCAATATAATTAGCAACATTTGTAATCTGATGTTTGCTATATGTGAAAGCACCATATCCTGATTGCCATGAGAATTTCTCTTGCACCAGCCTTCTTTCGTTAATCCATAGCGAAGAACTTCGTTTCACATCGGCCATAAGGTCGGAAATAGCTTGGGTCGGTGACATGCTGACAAGGATATGGATATGGTCTGAAACTCCGCCAAATGCCATCAGTTTGTGCCCTTTGTTGCTTATTGTTCCTGTAATATATTTGTACAAATCATCCTTCCATGCTTGTCCGATTAGACCCATGCGATTCTGTACTGCAAATACGAAATGAACATAAATCTGACAATATGTATTAGCCATTTGATTGTTGTGTGAAACCCCTACGGGGTTGGTTTATAATTGATTTTTTATTTATTGGTATGCAATCTCTAACGAGGTTGGGAAAACGTTTTGTTTTGAACGGTTTATAAAAATGCCCACCTTTCCGATGGGCATTTTGTATTGAATTTGGGTAATTTTACCAACCTAAAACATAGCTGAAAAGCAGAGGAGCCACGATTGTTGCATCCGATTCGATGATGAAGCGTGGAGTGTCCTTTGAGAGCTTTCCCCATGTAATCTTTTCGTTTGGAACTGCGCCCGAGTACGAACCGTATGAGGTTGTGCAGTCGCTTATCTGGCAGAAGTAAGCCCACAATGGAGTACCGTGCCATTCGAGGTCCTGTTCCATCATAGGAACTACGCAAATCGGGAAGTCACCTGCTGTACCACCGCCAATCTGGAAGAAGCCAACGCCCTTGCCACCGCTGTTCTTCTTGTACCATTCGGTGAGGAAAATCATGGTTTCGATACCGTTCTTTACCATTGAGATAGAAGGATCGAATTCGCCACGGATGCAGTGTGCAGTGTAGATGTTTGCTGTTGTGCAGTCTTCCCATGCAGGAATTATGATAGGAATATTCTTTTCACATGCTGCGAGAACCCAGCTGTCCTTCGGGTCGATTTCGTAGTACTGTTCGAGAACGCCGCTGCGGAGAAGTCTATAGATAACTTCCCATGGGAAAAGGCGTTCACCTTTTGCCTTCATGTCTTTCCAAATGTCTACAAGGTGGTGTTCGAGACGACGGAATGCTTCCTCTTCTGGAATGCAGGTGTCGGTAACACGGTTGTAGTGGTTGTTGAGCAATTCGTGTTCCTGTTCCGGAGTAAGGTCGCGGTAGTTAGGAACGCGGTAGTAGTGGTTGTGAGCCACGAGGTTCATGATGTCCTCTTCGAGGTTGTTTGCCGAGCAGCATACAATGCTAATCTTGTCCTGACGGATCATTTCGGCGAGCGAAAGTCCGATTTCGGCGGTACTCATAGCACCAGCCATTGCAAGCATCATCTTTCCGCCTGCTTTGATATGTTCGTCGTATGCCTTTGCAGCATCAACTATTACTGCCGAGTTGAAATGACGGTAGTGGTGTGTGATGAATTGTGAAATAGGTCCTTTTTCCATTTCTTTGATTTTTTAAAGTTCGAATATATAAGTTAAAATTTTGAAATACAGTTTTGCTGCAAGGAAGTCCGATGACTTGTCGGCTGGATTTGGGGCAAGTTCAACAATGTCGAAACCTACGATTTTTTTCTGCTTTGCCAATTTCTTGAGCAGTTTTAGTGTCGGATACCAAGTCATTCCGCCCGGTTCTGGTGTTCCTGTCGATGGCAGCACCGACGGGTCGAAATAGTCGAGGTCGATGGAGAGGTAAACATTGTCGGTAAGCTTGTCGATGACTTCTTGCTGCCAGTCGTCGGTGCGTTCGGCAATGTCTTCGGCACGGAAAACATTTTCGCGCTTCGAGTATTGCTTTTCCGAAATGTCCATGCTGCGGATTCCAACCTGAATAAGATTGGTATGCTTTGATGCCCAGTGCATTGCGCAAGCGTGGCTGAACGGAGTGCCTTCGTACTCGCTGCGAAGGTCTGAATGTGCGTCAAGGTGTAATACGCTCAGGTTGTCGAAATGCTCAACAGTTGACATAATTGCGCCAATCGAAACGGAATGTTCGCCGCCAATCATGGTGAAAAGCTTGCCGTCATTGTAGAATTTGTCAGCTTTTGCTTTCACCTGCATAGCCATTTGTTCGGGGTCTTTGTTGCAGTCCATAATGTCATCAAGCCAAACGCCTTGCTTGTATACCTCGCTGTCGGATTCAAGGTCGTAGATTTCCATGTTTTCCGATGCTTCGAGGAAGGCTTCAGGGCCTTGGTCGGCACCTTTTACCCAAGTGGAGGTTTCATCGTACGGTACTGGCAAAACCACTACCTTTGCGTTTTCGTAGCTAGCGTATTCTTCAGGAATTCCAGCGTATGTTCTTTCCATTTTGTCGCTTAATTTTCTTTCGCAAAGGTATGTTTTATTATTGAAATTGGGAAGAAAAAAATATGAAGAAAAGACAAAATTGGAACATAGGCGCATTCATTATTTATTGTTTTAAAAAAAATTGTACCTTTGTAAAACAAAAAGTTGAGATTTTCAGCATTTGCAATTGAAAACAATTATGTCAGAATCAGAGATAAACAAGTACAGATTAACAAGTGCAACCGAACCAACAGACGAAATGCTGGCTTATATTATGCATGAGGTTGCCGAGGATGCCCGCCAAAGCAACGAAGAGGCCTTGCGGAAATACTTTGATGAGATAAAAGAAATGTACGATAAAAAATACGGTGACAAGCAATGAATGAAAAAAAGCCAGTATTAATTATTGTCGCTGGTCCAAATGGGTCGGGAAAAACTTCTGTCACAAGTCGAATCCTGCAGCATCAGTGGATGGAGGATTCTGTATATATTAATCCAGACATAGTTGCACAAGAGCGTTTTGGAAATTGGAATTCACAGGAGGCAGTGCTAAAATCGGTAAAGTATTGTGAAGAACGGAGAGAAAGATGTTTGTCTGAGAAGAAAAGCCTTATATTTGAAACAGTTTTGTCTGCTGACGATAAAATTGAGTATATAGAAAGGGCTATCAAGGCAGGTTTTTTTGTGCGACTATTTTTTGTATGCACCACATCGCCGACCATTAATGCATCACGCATTGCCAACCGAGTAATGAAAGGCGGACACGATGTGCCAATTTCCAAAATTATTTCACGCTACCAAAAATCAATTTTGAACTGCAAGTATATTATAGGAAAAGTTCATCGCGCCTATCTATACGACAATTCTGTAGAAAATGCTGATACAACATTATTACTTAGGTATGCTGAAGGTTCCATTGCCAAAAGGTATATAGAGCAATTACCCGAATGGGCAAAAGAGATAATTGAATAGAAAAGATTAGGTATTTAAGTGTAAAATTGCAACAGCGGTTATAGTAACAGTGGTTGCAATTCGATCAAGGATGCAAAAATATTATTTGTTAAAAACAAAAAAGAACGTGCTGTATTTTTTGTACAGGAAGTACTTAGTACCCATAAAACAACAGCAGCTGACGAGTTGACGACTGCAGATGCATTTTTCATTATACATCCGTATTATAATGTTGATATTCTGTTATTTCAGCTAGTGTAAAAAAATTCAAAGGTTATAATCTGCCACGAATGTATATTTTTACGGAATTAGTGGTAAAATATAGCCTATAATTCGCCACGAAAGATATTTTTTGTGCCATAAACAAAAAATCAGCAGCCGACGAGTTGCCGACTGCAGATAATATTTATCATTTTGTCTTTCTATATCCGTGCTGCAAATGATGATATTCAGGCATTTCAGAGTATAAATCCGAAACGACAAGGGTAAATGATTATTTTGTAAATCTACAATAATTCCGGATTATTTTTGTGGGTATATAATTGTAGGGGCAGGTTTGAAACCTACCCCTACAATATACCACAAACATTTTGTTTTTTTATTCCTTAATGAATTTCTTCTGGATAACCGATGCCATGTCCGTTCCGTGTATTCTTACGATATAAACGCCTGCCGTCAATCCTTCCACATCGCACCCCCCGTTGTCGGCGTTTACCTCTGTGCGATAAACC
>JAFZLK010000071.1 GCA_017551515.1 Bacteroidales bacterium
CTGTCCCTTCTTTATTGTCTTATTTGACCCGCAATGAAAGCATTTTTTTTGCCATGAAACTTTTGACCGCCATAATACAAATAAAAATCAATAACTTACAAGGATTTTAGGTCTCTTTTTGAGCATTAAGCCAAAATCTTTTATTAAATAGGTAAAAACATTACATTTGCAAATCTTTAATATCAAAAAAAATGGCGAAAAAACTATCAATTCTATTACTATTAACGATATGCATATTATCAGCTTATGCAAAGCACGTTGATGAAGAAACAGCCAAGACTGTAGCAAACACATTTTGGAATCAGAACGTACTAAAAGGCAATAATTTAAAATCGGGCAACACATATACAAACATCACGTCACTAACAGAATTCACAAACATATACATTTTCAACAACAACAGTGGATTCGTAATTGTTTCGGCAGATGATGCTGCGAAACCGATACTCGGCTACTCGCAACAAGCGACTTTCGACCCTGAAAACATTCCTGCGAATGCTAAAAACTGGATTCTAGGATATTGCAACGAAATACAGTACGCCATCGATAACAACATCGAGGCTGGCGAAGAAACCCGCGAAGCATGGAATAACCTGCGCAACGGCATAGGACTTGCGCCCAAAAGCTCAAGATCAGTATCGCAAATGCTTACCACAACATGGAATCAGGCTCCGTACTACAACAATTTATGTCCATACGACGAAGAAAACGACGAACGCTCTGTTACTGGATGCGTGGCGACAGCAATGGCGCAAATTATGAAATACTGGAACTGGCCAGCTCGCGGAACAGGTTCGCACTCATACACATCCGATGACCATCCAGAATACGGCACAATGTCGGCAAACTTCGGCAACACCACCTACGACTGGAACAATATGCCAAACGCATTGTCGTCATCGAGTACAAGCACCCAGATAAACGCAGTTGCAACCCTTATGTACCATTGCGGCGTGGCTGTAGAAATGATGTATAGTGCAACTGGTAGCGGTGCTTACTCCATATCATACGATGGCTACTATGAGTATTGCACGGAGAATGCACTGAAAAATTATTTTGGATATAAAAGCAGTCTTTACGGATTGTACAGGTCGTACAGATACTTGGACGAATATGGAGACACTCTTACATGGGAAATGTATTCGTATGATGAATGGGTTTCGATGCTAAAGGAAGAACTTAATGTCGCGCGTCCTATACTATATACTGGTGCTGGTCCGGATGGCGGACACGCATTCGTCTTTGATGGATACGACAATAATAACCTTTTCCATGTAAACTGGGGATGGGGAAGCTGGCAAGACGGCTACTTTTCGATAGATGCCCTTGAACCTGCCGCAGGAGGAATCGGTGGCGGAAGCTACCAGTTCAATATTGACCAAACTGCACTTTTCGGTGTCGAACCCGACTATTCCTGTCCTAGTGTTTCGCCACAAACTCTTTCATTTAACGCCAATGGCGGGTCAGCTTCGTTTACACTTACGGCCGGATCTATTTCAAACAACTGTACGATAAGTTCAAATGCATCTTGGCTAAGCCTATCAAGAACAACCGCCAATGGATACGGTGCAACAACTTCAATCACAGCTACGGCAACACAAAACACGTCTAATGCAGCAAGATATGCAACGATTACAATAACACAAGGCAGTTATACGGCAACTGTTTCCGTAACTCAGGAATACACTCAGCTATACACTATCACGGCTTTACCCGCAAACCAAAATCAAGGCACAGTTACCGGAGGTGGTTCATATGCGGCAGGAACAACGGTGACATTACGTGCAACGCCTGCTGATGGATATGATTTTTTTAATTGGAACGACGGCAATACAAACAATCCACGTTCTATAACTGTCACAGGAAATGCCAACTACATTGCAAATTTTAGAGAAATTAGTTCTGTTAACACATATACAATAACGGTACTTTCGTCAAACCAAAGCCATGGAACCACGTCGGGGGGAGGAACCTACCAAGAAGGAACAACCGTAACTATCAGCGCCACGCCTGCAAATGGTTACGAATTTACAAACTGGAACGATGGCAACACCAGCAATCCGCGCACAATTACAGTCACAGAAAATAAAACTTACATTGCAAATTTCAGAGAAATTAGTTCTGTTAACACATATACAATAACTGTACTTTCGTCAAACCAAAGCCACGGAACCGCATCTGGTGGAGGAACCTACCAAGAAGGAACAACCGTAACTATCAGCGCCACACCTGCAAATGGTTACGAATTTACAAACTGGAACGATGGCAACACCAGCAATCCGCGCACAATTACAGTCACAGAAAATAAAACCTACATTGCAACTTTCCAGGAAATTAGTTCCATTAACACTTATACAATCACCGTATTGTCGTCCAACGAAAACTACGGAACAGTAACAGGTGGAGGCACATACACAGAAGGCACAACAGTAACTATAAGCGCAACACCTGCAAGCGGTTACGAATTTACAATGTGGAACGACGGAAACCCAAGCAACCCACGTACCATTACAGTCACAGAAAATAAAACCTACATTGCAACATTCAACGAGATTGCTGCTGTCAACACATATACAATCACCGTATTGTCGGCTAACGAAAGCTACGGAACCGTATCGGGTGGAGGCACATACCCCGAAGGTTCGACTGTAACTATCAGTGCCACACCAGCAGAAGGTTACGAATTTACAATGTGGAACGACGGAAACCCGAACAGCCAGCGCACAATTACGGTCACAGAAAATAAAACCTACATTGCAACTTTCGACGAGATTGCTGCTGTCAACACATACACAATCACCGTATTGTCGGCTAACGAAAGCTACGGAACAGTATCGGGTGGAGGCACATATCCCGAAGGCACAACCGTAACTATAAGCGCTATGCCAGCAGAAGGTTTCGAGTTTATTATGTGGAACGATGGAAATCCAAGCAACCCACGTACCATTACCGTCACTGGAAATAAAACCTACATTGCAACTTTCGACGAGATTGCTGCTGTCAACACATACACAATCACCGTATTATCGGCTAACGAAAGCTACGGAACCGTATCTGGGGGAGGCACTTACCCCGAAGGCTCAACCGTAACTATAAGCGCTACGCCAGCCGAAAGTTACGAGTTTATTATGTGGAACGACGGAAATCCGAACAGACAGCGTTCAATTACCGTTACCAGAAACGCAACTTTCATTGCGACTTTCGAAATGGCAAATAACATAGAGGAAAATTCCGCACCCGAAATTTCCATCTTCCCCAATCCGGCAAGCAACCTTATTAACATCACATCCACTGAAGAAATATCACACATAGAAATCGTCTCTACAATAGGGCAAACTGTAATGCAGATAAATGCCAGCGGATACGAAGCAACTATAAACATTGGCGAGCTTGCAAATGGAATGTACTTTGCCAGAATATTCACTGATGACAATAACATATTGAGTATAATCAAATTAATAAAGGAATAAAACTTTAATCTTATGAGTAAACTTCTATCATTAATTGTAGCGGTACTATGCAGTAGCATTGTATTCGCGCAAGCGGAAATGGCTCCGTCTCAAAAATTCAGAACTGCTGAATCTGTAATTACAAAAGCGAACAGCCAATCACAAAAATTTTGTAAAACGAGAGACCTTCCTATATGGTCATGCGACTTTGAAGAAGGTTGCCCTGAATATACATTGGCAAGAGAATATGGATACGACATAGACTGGCAAATTGTTTCCGAACAAACTTACCCAGAAGAGATGTTCAATTCTTCTGGTTGCTATTTCTTTCCAATGAACTACTCTGGACGCGAAGGGATATCCCAAGCCCCGCAACAAATAAGTGAAACTCCTGGACACTGGGCTTTGCTTGATATTTGTTCTACAAACTTTTCAAGCGCAACTGCAGCTGATGCTACAATAACTTTTACGGACATTAATCTAACATCATGCCTATTCCCCAAAGTATCATTCTTGCAGTCCTACAGGGATCTTAACGAAAGATCGGATTTCATGATTATCCAAACATCTACCGATGGTGGATTTTCATGGACTAGCCATGAAGTAAACACCGAAGAATTTTCTAACCGTTCGTATGTTAACGGTCTTGTTGAAGTTCTTATACCTGAAGTAGGAGGACATGCAAATGTTGCACTTCGCATCCGTTACCAGAACCTTGATGGCATATACAATGACGGTATTGCTTGGAATTACGGATGGCAAATTGACGATATAAAAATTGTTGAAACTCCTGCTCACAATCTCACTATCAACAACGCAAGAATTAGTATGTTTGGATATGTTGACTACAGAAATATACCTGAAAACTATTGGACAAACATGACTGACTCTGCAAAGAGAGCATACGCATACCAATTATATGACCCATACGCACAATCACCAAAGGCACAGTGGGAAACTAGTGACGGCTATGCTGCTTTCAATGTAGAATACACAAACAATGGTAGCAATATTGTTTCTCCAAAAGTAAACATTGTTGTAACTTCTCCATCAGGAACAGATATATACAACAAGACTCTTACTGGCAGCTCTATCTCTTTAGCGCAAAGAGATACTATAGATTTTGCTTCCATTGATGACGAAACAGTATTCTATATAGAAGATGAACCAGAACTTGGCCGCTACACTGTAACATTTACAATATCGGAACAAGGTGCGGTGGACGCAAATCCCGATGACAATACCATTGTACAGTATTTTGACATTACCGACGGAGTATTTTCAAAGTCATACGATGAACCAACAGGATCATTCTGTGCTAGCTGTTACACTATCTCAGAATCAGGTGATATGTATGGAACTTCATTCCTATACTTCTATTCTCCAGAAAAGAGAATGGCAGCAGACTTATATATTGCAGAAGGGACAACAGTAGGAACACAAGTTAAAATTGGCTTGTATCATAATGAAGATGGTGAATACGTTTTAAAAAGAGAATCTGATTGGATTGATATCACAGCAGAAAATATTGGCAGATGGAATACTTTCGAATTCACAAATGAATATTTCTTCACATTCGACGAAGATGAACAATACAGGAATGTTTTAGTTATGGCAACAGTTTCATATGACAATGACAGTGACAATATATATTTTGGAACGAGCAACCTCTTGTCAACAAGAGGTCATAGGTCAATGGAATACTTTGCTAGAAGAGATACTTGGCACTACGAAGCTCCAGATATAGCATTAAGGTTTTACGAAACAGGTACTAGCAGTCATACAATTACTGTATTACCAAACAACTACGACTATGGCTATGTAAGCGGAGGAGGAGAATATCAACATGGATCCAATATAAACATATCGGCAACTCCGTACAATGGCTACGAGTTCGTTTCGTGGAACGATGGCAACACCAACAATCCTCGTACGATAACAGTTACAAGCAACACTACATATATCGCTAATTTCCAGCCTATCACCCACACCATTACAGTACTGACAAGCAACGATGAATATGGCTACACCTCGGGAAGCGGAGAATACCAGCCAGGAGAAGTAATAAGCATTTCGGCAACTGCGTACAGCGGCTATGTATTTACATCATGGAACGATGACAACACCGACAACCCACGTACCATTACAGTTACCGGGGACGCAACATACATTGCATCGTTTGAGGAAGCAGTCAACATGTACACAATAAATGTTTTGCCGGCAAATCTAAACCAAGGCACAACTACCGGTAGCGGAACTTACCTCGAAGGCAGCCAGATAACAATCACAGCAATACCAAACGACGGCTTCCGCTTCGTAACATGGAACGACGGCAACACAGACAATCCTCGTATTGTAACTGTTACCCAAGATGCTACATACATCGCTAATTTCGAACCGATTCCGACATACACAATAACAGTATATAGCATAAACGATTCGTACGGCAATGCAGTCGGCGGTGGAACTTATCAGGAAGGAAGCACAGTGACTATAAGGGCAATCCCAGCAAACGGATACGTATTCACTTCGTGGTACGACGACAACATGGAGAATCCGCGCACTATTATTGTCACAGGCGATGCTACGTATATTGCTTATTTCGCCGACATCACATCGGTTACTACATACACGATAGACGTAATAAGCGCAAACGAAGAACAAGGAAACGTTACAGGTAGCGGAATATACGCCGAAGGCACAATAATTACAATCGGAGCAATCCCGAGAAACGGCTACAGGTTCAAGCAGTGGGATGATGGCAACACCGACAATCCGCGCACTATCACCGTTACAGAAGACCATAGATATATAGCGTCGTTCGAAGAAATTCCGACCTACACCATTACCGTGCTTAGCGGAAACGAGGCATTCGGACATGTAACAGGAGGCGGTATATATCCAGAAGGAAGCATAATTACAATTACAGCAATACCATCGCCAAGATATGTTTTCACTCAGTGGAACGATGGCAACACCGACAATCCACGTCAAATTACGGTTGTGGGAGACGCTACATACATAGCAACATTCAACCGCGGAAACGGCATCGAAGAAAACATCAACCCCGAAATTTCAATCTACCCGAATCCTACAAGCGACATGCTGTACATAACCTCATCGGAAACTATATCGTCTGTTGAGATTGTGAACATTACTGGTCAGGTCGTTTCGCGCATGGAACTTTGCAACGACAATGTTGCATGCAACGTAGAGGAGCTGAAAGCAGGAATGTATTTCGTTAAAATTAGATGCAAATCGCTTAACGGAGACGAAGGTCTGGCAATAATCAAGAAATTCGTCAAGGAATAAAGTGGTATCTTATGCAAAAAAACGTAGAGGCTGATTTGAACAGCCTCTACGTTTTTTTGGTTGGTGTCAGCTAAACCATTTGCTTGTTTCACTGCGCGAGCTAAAGGTTGCTCACTTCGACCATGTGCTCAGTACATCGCAGCACAGGCATATAAACGGCGAAGCCCATAGAAACTCAGAAACAAAAAAACTGAATCAGATCTTGAAACATCTGTCATGTATGGCAAATGCTTTACGCATTGCACTTGGACACCGTAAGAACAGAATATTTCTCATGGAGAAGTTCAATATCACCCGAGAAAGCCCAAATCGACCTCGTAATAGACAGAGTTGGCGGACAAACTTGCATCTGCGAGATAAAATATTCGCAAGGCGAATACAGCATAACAAGCGGAGAAGAAACAAAGATTCGTAACCGCATTGCCTCATACAACACAGAAATGAAGCCCAAAAATGGCATTGTCGGAGTGCTTATAACAACATTCGGACTAGCGAACAAACAAGCAACCGACAGCATACAACATATTGTAACATTGAACAAATTATTTGAATAAATAAGCAGTAAAAATTGCATTAAATTTAAACATAAACAATTAATTGTAAACACTTTAGAATTTAACAAACTCGTCCAAAATTATGCATTTTCATACAACTTTGGACGAGTTTCAAAAGGAAAACACGGCTATGGCAGACACAGAATCCAACAACATCCCAATAGAGCGTCATCCCCTACAGCCATTCCTTCCCGATGGTGCAGAAATACTTATGCTTGGCAGTTTCCCGCCCAAGCGCGAGCGATGGTCGATGGACTTCTACTACCCTAACATACAAAACGATATGTGGCGCATCATGGGACTGATTTTCTACAATGACAAGGACTACTTTGTGGAACAGAATGGAAAGAAATTCAAGTTTTGCTACGACAAGGTTGTAAAGTTCTGCACCGAAAAGCACATCGCTATTTTTGACGCTGCAAGTTCTGTCAGGAGACTTATGGATAACGCATCCGATGCGCACTTGGAAATCGTTGAACCCACCGATATACCTGCTCTACTACACAAAATTCCCAAGTGTCACACCTTAGTCTCCACTGGCGGAAAGTCTGCCGAAACCATTGCCGAACAACTGGGATTCAAGGTGCCACAAGTTGGTGGCTATACCGATTTCACCCTCAACGGAAAAGAATACAGATTTTACCGCATGCCGTCATCATCACGGGCATTTCCAATGAAACTGGAGAAAAAAGCGGAAGCGTATAGGAGAATTTTTGAGTAAACGAAAGTTGCTTTAATAATAACAACAGCAGTCAACTCTCCGCCGACTGCTGGTAATATTTATCATTTTGTCTTTCCATATACGCATTGTAAATACTGATATTCAAGCATTTCGGATTGTCGCCTTAGGCAACGAGCTAAAGGTTGCAAATTCGAAACGACAAGGGGATGTATAAGTCTAAAAATCAGGTCTTGTTAAACGCATATCCCTTTCATTCTCTAGCATCTTTGATATTATGGGAATCGCATATCTCATAAATTTTGAGACCTTATTGTAATCGAATTTCGCATTCCACGGTAAACGATAGTAATAAGATGTGCCTATATTTTCTTTGTAAATGGAAATCGGTATTCCCTCAACATTGCAATTAAACACGCTATTCCTACCTTCTATAAAATCCTTTATTTCATTGCTAGATTTAATAATGTTTTCTATTTCTTGTTTATTCATCGTACTTCATTATTTGGTTATAGTTTTTCCTTTTATGTCGGACAAAGGCACATTGAATATTTCTCACATCCCTAATACGCCAATAAGAGAATTGTCAAATAAATCAAAAACACTATGATATAATACTATTACTTCTTTCTTCAAGTGTTCATCATCATCAATAACTGTCGAACTGCTTGAGTACGATGGTATATTGATTCCTTCGTTATCATCTTTGTTAATTATTAATTTATCTGAACTAATGGCAACACTTATACATACAGAATTGTTACTTTGCACATCTCTTTCTATATCCCACTGCCCTCTAAAAGGCAAGTCTTCTTCTTTCAACCACTCTTTTACTTTCTTTATAAACTCTTCTTGTGTGTACATAATTAATTTAATGTTTTATTTTACCTACTCTTTACAGGATTTTCGGCATACTCCTTTAGTGTTTGCTTTTATTGTTCATCTCTATGCATAATTTTATTTATGCGTTTTATATAAGGTTCATTTTCAATAGACTTCCGTGGAGGTCTATCTTTAATGTCCGATGGCTTTATTTCATGCATTAAAATATATTCATCTTGATTAGCATAAAATACACGTATGAAATCATCTTCGTTATAATTGAAGTTTTTCTCATTTAGTTGCTCAATACAGAATTCTTCAATGTCTATTATTAGTTTATCAACTTCGCATTCTTCAATACCGTATGTAGATTGGTCTTGGAACTCGGCATTGTATGACGATATTTTTCTTCCTTTAAGTTGGTCTCCCATAAGGAACTCTACAAATTTTTTCCCAACATCTGCGCTTCCTTTATGAAATGTGAAAGCAACTAAAGCCTTAAATTTATCTTCCATTTCTAATACATTTCTAAATTTATAAATCATTTATAATTAATATTTTACAACAAAACATCTTAATCAATCATTGCTCTTAATTGTCGCGAACGCAACGAACTGACACTGGAGTCCTCTTCCAGAGGACACACCCGTTCACACTGGCATTATTGTAGTAGAGGCAACGACCGTACACACTGCCAGTGTCGTACTCGGTAGCACTCCAGAAATCGGCTTGCTCACCGAAAGTGTAGTAACTGCCTCCGCCGTAGTGACCAGCGGGTAACGCACCGAAGCCTGTGGTGTTGTTGTTCGTTGGATTATTGCCTACAGCACAAGTGGTAGTGCTACCGCTCCAGCCAGTGGTAGAAGCAAGCGACTTTGCTATGTTTGTCGCAGTGTCACCGCACTGGTACTCGCTTCGCGAACTCAGGTAATCTTCAAGTTGCACCCACTCGGCATCGCTCGGCAAATGCCAGCCTGTAGGACAAACACCCTGCACATTGCTCGGATTGGTACTGCTACTACTTGCACCGTTCATAGCCGCAGTCCAGTTGTACAGGTAACCGTAGGTTGACACATTGCTACTATTGTTATTCGGGTGATAACGAGAAGCAGTTGAAGGTAATGAGCCATCGCCCAATGGTATGCTTATGCCATTGGCAAACTTGGTTGTTCTAAGATTCTCTGCCATCCAGCATTGCTCGCCAATGGGTATTGTGCCATATTGGTTGCCATCAATGTCGGTAATCATATACGAACCTCCACAATTACATGCTTTAAAAGACAAAATTTCACCTGTTGCAGTACCTATAGAATTTGTTGCATAAGCGCAATAATAGTAGGTAACATGATCCGATAATCCAGAAATGATTGAACTATAAATATATTCAGAACCTGTTGATTCTGTATTGCTTACAAGATTGTCGGCTGATGTTCCCCAGTAAAACCCTTGTGCTATAATAGAAGAACCGCCATCATCTATAATTGTAGCGTTGAGTGTTGCTGTCAATCCAGCACCTATGCTTGCTGCATTAGTAACAATTGTTGGAATGGTAGGTGGATTTGTACTCGCGCTAAGAACTTCGCCGAACGAGGTTCCTACTATGTTTGTTGCTACTGCGCAATAATAATATACGGTATTTGCACTTAAATTGCTTATTGTTGCAGAAAAATCTGAAGTTGCCTGTTCTGATGCAACATAATTCGTCAGGTCGTTTTCTGTTGTGCCCCAGTAGAATCCCCGTGTTATAATTGTTGATCCACCATCACTTGCAATACTAGCGTTCAATGTGAGCGAGTTTCTAGTATTCCCAGTTGCTTCATTGGTATGTATAGTAGGCTGTATTACGCCCACTGGACGCACGGAATAACCATAATCCCGAGTCCAAGTTTGTATTGTATCTATTAAAGTGCCAGTTGTAATATTTCTTAAACTAGAAAAAAACCATGCACTTTTACAACCTTCAGTTTTAAGCGAACTAGACCAATAATGATAACAATTATTGCATGTGAAATAATAGTCGCCTTCCATTTGTCCTGCTGCGGGAATAAAAATAGAATTACCGTTGGGTCCAGTAAATAATCGTCCATTGACTCCGTTATGAGTTGTCTCTATGGCATCACAATTATCTATCAACTCTTGCATTTCGTCCTTTGTCGGTATTTTCCACCCAACTCCACAATTCATATATGCGGCATCATCTTCTGGTTCCAATGTGGTAAGATTGTCGGAAAAACCTTCGTAACCATAATTTGCGTTATTACAATATTTTGTAAGAGTGCTGTTACTTCCATTACAGTAACGATATGTTTCCCATGTAAACGTGTCTTTTGTTTCTATTTCACCCCACGCGTAATAATTGCCGAAGCCTTCAGGCGTACTGGAACCCATATTGCATGTTCACTGCCGGGCGAATGTTATAGATTGAGAATCAGTTGATTACAATTAGCAGGGATTGTTTTTTGTAGTTGAGGTTTCGTAAGTAGTTCATTTATAAGAGTTTTGTCCAAC
>JAFZLK010000072.1 GCA_017551515.1 Bacteroidales bacterium
CGCAGGTTCAATCTGGTTTTCGGAACCTTTAGCTCGCGATACGTAGTGAGCAATGACAAGCCCTATAATCAGCATACGTATATAAGAGTATGATAACAACTGACTTATAACGTTTGCATGTTTTTTAGCGGACACCAATAAATAAAAATGCCCTACTGAAAAACTCCAATATAAATAAATGTGTTACCTTTGCGCGTCTTATTTTATTAGGCAGTATTGCTGACAAATTGTAAATTAATAATTTTCAACGCATTGGCACTGCAATAAGACTTAAACAAATATAACGGACGAATGAAAACTTTCAATAAGTACATCCGAAAGGACAGCACGGCACTGATTACGGGAGCAAGTTCAGGCATGGGACTTGAATATGCAAGACAACTCGCACAATCTGGATGCAACTTATTGATTGTAAGCAATGAGGAAGAAAAGCTAAATGAAGTCGCCCAAAATCTGCAAAACGAATACAAGGTAAAGGTTACCGCCAAGTATCAGGATTTGGCACAACCCGATGCTGCAAAGGAACTTTTCGACTTCTGCCAGACTAACAACATCCAAATTGACATACTTATTAATAATGCTGGCATGTTCTTCTTCAAAGAACTGAACAATGAAACCATTGGCAAGGCAAGCGCAATGCTAATGCTTCATGTATATACCCCCACCCGACTATGTTCGATGTTTGGCGATGAAATGAAGAAACGCAGATACGGATACATACTTACAGTTTCATCGGTAACAGCACATATGCAAGTGCCAGGACTGACAATGTACGCCGCCACCAAATCCTACCTAAAAAGTTTCATGAAGTCGCTGTGGTTCGAAATGCGTCCATACGGAGTACACACAACCGTTGTTTGTCCGGGTGCCGTTGATACACCTCTGTACAACATAAGTCCAAAGTATAACAAGCTAATGAGGTTCGCCGTAAAAATCAGAGTTGTATATCCTCCACAACTGCTTGTAAACAAAGCGCTAAAAGCCATGTTCCGCAAACGCCGTTGCAAAACTCCGGGCTTCATTAACCTAATATGGCCTCCACTCGTCAATGCAATACCAAGATGCATTGTAAATAAAATTTGGAAGAAATATATTTAGACAATAAATTCAAAAAAATAAAACATGAGAATAATTAGGGACTACACATTAATTTTATTGGTACTGGCAACAGCATTTACTGCTAATGCACAAACATACAAAAATGTACAATACGGTAACTTTGAAAGCTGGACAGTCCGCGACATAGAAGAATCGCTAATTATAGGCGGTGAAACTAAGCGCATATACGCAATAGGCCCTCGCGACACCATACGCGAAAACAAAGCATTGAACATTAAGTCGATATGGGCGACATCGAATACTTACGCCAAAGTTGCAGGCATATCCAAGACCAGCAACACAGTATATCCCGAAAAGCGTGGTAACGGCTACTGCGCAAAACTTACAACCGAATACGCAGAATGCAAGGTTATCGGTATTATTAATATAAAGTTACTGGTTTCCGGTTCAATATACTGGGGCAAAGCTCACGAACCAATTGATGGGGCAAGCAACCCGTACAGCAAAATGAGATGGGGCGTTCAGTTCACAAACAAGCCAAAGGCTTTGATTCTCGACTACAAGTCGGCAATGCCCAACAAGGGAACAATTACCACCTGCAAAACCTTATCTTCATCAAGTCGCGCAGGAAATGACGAACAACAGATTGTTTTCGTTCTTCAAAATCGCTGGGAAGACGAAAAAGGAAATGTCTATGCAAAGCGCGTAGGAACAGCCATATATCACATCACCAACCCGACAAATGATTGGGTAAACGGATTCCGCATCCCTGTAATATATGGAGATGCAAGAAAATCTCCCGACTACAAGCCATATATGAACCTTGGTCCTTTAAAGGACAACTTGTACACAATAAACAGCAAAGGCAAGAATGTAGAAATACAAGAAGTTGGATGGGGTGACGAGAATACACCTGTAACACATGCAATTATGCTTATAAGTGCATCGTGTCAGGAAGCATTTTCGGGAACTATCGGCAACACTTTGTGGGTTGACAACATTAAGCTCGAATACTAATGGATGCTCATCTAGGTAAAATTTTCATCGAAGACATGGAATTCTTTGCATTCCATGGACATTACGATGAAGAA
The DNA here is from genome assembly GCA_017551515.1 of Bacteroidales bacterium. GTDB lineage: Bacteria > Bacteroidota > Bacteroidia > Bacteroidales > ML635J-15 > Bact-19. The sequence continues at coordinate 2,151 of JAFZLK010000072.1, forward strand.
AAATTTGCAGGAAACAGATTTTCCGTCAGCATATACTTGTGGACAGACACCAGCAAGGCCGAAAAATCCGACAATCTGGATGATGCACTAAACTATCAGGTGGTCTATGCCATTATCAGCGACATAATGAAAAACACCAAGTCAAACCTTGTCGAAAACCTTGCATCAAACATTCTAAATGCAATATTCCAACGCTTTCCAGAACTGCAAAAGGCAAAAATCAGAATTTCAAAGTTGAATCCTCCCATGGGAGGCAAAATTGGCAAGGTTGGCGTTGAAATAGAAAAAGAAAGAGATTAGCGAATCTTTTCCCACACCTTTTCCACAAGTTCCGGCTCGAATCCCCTACTATACGCAAATCTAAAAACAGAAGCCTTAACTTTGTATTCATCATCGTCACGCACCGTCTTTAACTTGTTAAGTAAAAGGCTTTTCAGCAACGACATATATTCCGTCTCATCAATTTCGTAAAGCGGCTGCGACATCAACTTTTCGGATATTCCCTTTGCCAGCAATGCCTGACGAATCTTCAAGCGCCCCCACTTGTTGAACTTGAAGGCATCGGAAACAAAAGCCCGCGCATAACGGGCATTGTCAACAAACTTATCGTCAACCAAACTGTCAACAATCCTTGCAATAGTTTTTGCATCAACGCCCTGCTTATATAAATAGGTACGGACATCGCTTTCGCACTTTTCGGCTCGCGAGCAGTACGCCTGCGCCTTCGACAAATATTTTTCAAAATCTTCAGATTCCACAACCTTGCATTTAAAATCAATCTACCGTCAATTTCACCTTATATCCCGAATGACTGCGCACATTCAGCGCAATCCCGTTGTCAAACAGCAGATACTGCCCTTTTATTCCTGCAAGCACACCACTGATTTTGTCACAAGTATCAAGCGAAACTGCCTTTATGTTTGCCAACTTATAATCGTAAGGATAAACAATTTCTGTCACAGAGTCATCATATGAAGCATACAATCGCAAATCCTCAGGCAACATGGGCAGAAAATATTTCTTTCTCTCAACCAAATCAAGATTCGGCTTTGACATTGCCAGCATCATCTTCCAGTTTGTCTTATCGGACAAATGCTTTTTCATCTCGACCTCGATTTGTCCTGCCAAATTGCGATAAGGCGTTTTTGCAAATTTTATTGCAGCTACCGCACCTTGGTCAATCCAACGAGTTGGAATCTGGTTGTAGCGCGTGACACCAACCTTCAAATCGCCCGTAAATGCCAGATACACATAGTGGTCAATCAGCGAATACTGCTTCGACCATTCCATGTCGCGCGAAATTCCAAGGTGAGCCATATCCTTCTCTGGATTGAAAACGCCCTCATCACATTCGGGCAAGGTAGTGTAGCACTTGTAGCAATGCCCGTTCATATAGCTTCGGCGAGTAACATCACCACACGAGATACAATTTATGACATGCTGGTATTCTATCGTTACGCGACTGCCAATCAAGTCGTTCATAAAAATTTCGGCATCGTTGGCAGAAAGAAAGTAACGGACTGGTAATCCGTACTCGGTGCGCATCTTCGACAGGTTAAGTTCGGTTATCATTGGACAAAAAATTACATCATTTTCAAGTTTTTACAAAAATACACAAAATCACTTTACGCCATAAATATTTAAATGATTATCTTATTCATTGCAAATTGTGAATTGTCCATTATATTTGCATTATGTTTCTTGAATGGCTAGAACATCATTTATTACCTTGTCCGATAAAGCACTTTTTCGGCATCGAATGTCCGGGATGCGGAATGCAACGCTCAATCATAGAGTTGTTAAAAGGCAACATACTGGACAGTATTATGCTATACCCGCCACTAATACCGATGATTATACTTTTCGCCATACTTATTGTCAACCTGAAAATTAACTCCACAGCATGGCTGAAAGCATTGAAATACACATTCATAGCCAACTTGACAATAATTTTTACTAACTACATATTCAAATTTATATGACAATGGAATACACCAACGAACATGACCAATTTACATCCGAACAAAACGGATTCAATACCGATGAAAAACAGCATACACAAATCGACAGCAACAAGTCGGGATTAAAAATGAATGCTCCCCACGCAAATGCTGTACTCACACTCGGCATATTATCGATTGTAACCTGTTGTTGTTGCAATGGAATTATTGGATTTATAATGTCGATAATCGCTATAATTCTTGCAGTAAAAAGCAAAAAGGAATTTAATCGGAACACCAACTTATACGATGAGAAATCGTTTGGAAAAGTGACGGCTGGTAAAACCTGCGCAATTATCGGACTAATTGCAGGAATACTGATGTTCACAATTGCAATAATAGTAGTTTATCTTGCCCTCGATGATGTTTCAGGCATCACAGGTTCTGTTAATGGGTGGGATGGTTTAGGATACTAATTTTCAGCACAATACAACATGAACATTAAGGAAAGAATAGACATTCTCGCCTCGTTTGGCAACGAACTTGCTGAAATTTGCAACGGTAATGAAATTAAGGATTTCCCCGGATTTGAAAAAATCAAGGCCTACAATCCGTGGTTTACCGAAGAAAATGTCAAGTTCTGCCTGCAAAACTGGAATTCACAGTTAAAGCGCGAAGAACTGGAAAAATTCTGCTCCGCCTACCCTATCGACAATAATTTGTCGGACATTTGCGTTGCAATAGTTATGGCAGGCAACATTCCAATGGTCGGATTCCATGACTTTGTTTGCGCATTTTTGTGCGGAGTGAAAATAAAAGCCAAACTGTCGAGCAAGGACAATGTACTGATGAAATGGGTAATCGACAGGATAACTGCTATGTCGCCAGAACTTTCGGGCAGAATAGAATACACCGAAGAAAGACTATCCGATTTTGATGCCGTAATTGCCACGGGAAGCGACAACACCAACCGTTACTTCGAATATTATTTCGGAAAATACAACAAGATACTGCGTCACAACCGCAATTCGGTGGCAATACTGACCGGCGATGAAACAAAAGAGGAACTGACCGCCCTCGCCGATGATGTTTTCATGTATTTCGGACTCGGTTGTCGCAGTGTATCAAAGCTTTACCTTCCACGCGGATACGATTTCAACCCTATGGGCGAAGCATTCCAGAAATATGCCAACATTATAAACCACAACAAATACAACAACAACTACAGTTATCAGTATGCCGTGATGGGAATGAACAAAATCGAACATGTAAACTTCGGACATCTGCTACTCACCGAAAAAAAAGACATGAACTCGCCCATCGGCGTGCTGCACTTCGAATACTACGACAGCATCGACAAGGTCGCCAATGAACTCGAAATGCAATCCGACAGAATACAATGCATTGTCGTAAAAAACAAGATTTTCAAAAATTGTATTGGTTTCGGTGAAACACAAAAGCCAAATATTTATAACTTTGCAGATAATATTGACACAATTAAATTCATAACAGGACTATGCAAAAAATAATAAAATACAAAGTTTCGGACGAAAACGAATTCGTAAGGGAAATCGAACTGAAGGACAATTCCACCTTCTTGGATTTGCACACGGCAATACAAAAGGCTTGCAAGTACGACCCGTCGCTGATAACAATGTTCTACATCACCGATGAGAACTGGGAAGTAAGCGATGAACCCGAAAAGGAAATCCTGCTCGAACGCATGGACGACAAGACTCAGGCCGACTGCCTTCTTATGGAAGATACTCCGCTGAATTTCGTGAAGCCGGCAAAGGGAATGAAATATTTGTACATGTACGACCTTTTGTCGGAAAACTGCTTTTTTGTTGAAATAATCGAAATCCGCAACTGCACGGCAAAGGACGAAAAGGCAAAATTTCCGAAATGCACACGCGCCGAAGGCATTCCACCTCAGCAGATAACCCTTGACGACATAAGTGAAGAATTCAATGAAGAATCTGCTCTTGAAGACTTTGACGAACTAGAGGACGAAGTAGAAAATCCATACTACGACAACGAATTCGAAGACGGATACGATGAGTTTGGCGGTGGCTACGATGACGGCTACGACTACTAATCAACAACTTACTACGATTTGGCAAACACCTTGATAATAATAGCCGGACCTACCGGGGTGGGAAAAACCGACCTCAGCATCGGCATTGCCAAACGCTTTGGGGCGGAAATCCTGTCGTGCGACTCGCGACAGTTCTACCGCGAACTAGGAATCGGAGTTGCCAAACCTACCGCCGAACAGCAAAAGGAAGTAAAGCATCATTTCATCGACAACGCCACCGTAACCGAACGCTACAGCATTTGGCAGTACGAAGACGATGCGACAAAACTGCTTGATGAATACTTTAAAACTCACGACATTGCTGTAATGTGCGGCGGTTCCGGTCTATACATTGATGCTGTTTGCAATGGAATCGACACCATGCCCGACCCAGACCCCATAATCCGTCAGGAAGTCATCGACATGTACAACGAAAAAGGCATCGAGGCTCTGCGTTTCGAACTTCAGCGAATTGACCCCGTATATTACTCGCAAGTCGACCTTAAGAATCCACAACGCATTATGCGCGGAATTGAAATGACAAGACAGACGGGACGACCATTTTCCGAATTCAGGACAAACACCAAACACGAACGTAACTTCAACACAATAAAGATACTCGTCAACACCGACCGCGCACTGCTTTACGACAGGATAAACCGCCGCGTAGACAAGATGACGGAAAACGGACTTGAGAATGAAGCACACGAACTTCAGAAATACAGGGACTTTACCGCATTAAAAACCATCGGATACACAGAACTTTTCGACTATTTTGATGGCAAGACAAACCTTGAAGAAGCAGTGGAACTCATAAAGCGCAACTCGCGCCGCTATGCCCGCAGGCAGATTACATGGTTCCATCGCGACAAGGAATACATTGAATGTGAACCTGATGAGTCAACTATAATCGACATTATTGAACAAAAGTTAAATCAATAAAATTTAAATAGTATGAAGATGAACATTTTTTTAGTAATCGCAGTGGCATTGGGACTAACAATGGCAACATCTTGCAACCAGTCGCAGGCAAAATCAGAACCTGAAACAAAGGCAATAGAACCCCCAACACAAGAAAAAGCACCTGAAGCAATAGAAAACTTGGCAACAGACCTATTGACAGGAGATGCAAATGCCGAAATAGAAAAGGGCGACAAGGGAGAAGTAATAACAATTACCGAAGCCAATTTCAATAAGGTTACAGAAAAGGGACTTGTTCTCGTTGACTTTTTTGCAACATGGTGCGGACCTTGCAAAATGCAAAAGCCTGTACTTGCTGAAGTTGCAAAGGAATATGTTGGCAAGATTACAATCGGCGCACTCGACACCGACAAATGCCCCAACCTTTCCAACAAGTACAACATCCGCTCGATTCCGTGCATGATTCTGTTCAAGGACGGCAAGGAAGTGAAACGCATCATCGGCTACCACGAAAAAGCCCAGTTGCTACTGGAACTTGAACCGTACATGAATTAATTTTCAAGGCGCAAATGAAAATCTTAAGAATAGCACTTGCCGTTGCTTTGTTGTTTTCGGCAACCAATGTCTTTGCACAAAAGACCGAAAATTTCAAAACTTTTTGGAAATCATTCGTTGCCGATTCTGTTTTCCAGAAAGAGCGCACACAATTTCCGCTCACATCCATGTATTACCAATATGGAGAAATAGAGGAAGAACACGATGATTTGATAACAGAAAAAATATCTGCAGACGATTGGTGGTTCCTCATACTCGAAGACCAATACTCCAAAAACAAAATCAAAAAAGAAAATGACGGGTACATTGTCGAACAGATAGGAATCGAAAACGGCATATACATAAAATTTACCTTCAAAGCCATCAATGGTAAATGGTATTTGGTAAAGATTTTGGCTTAATGCTCAAAAAGAGACCTAAAATCCTTGTAAGTTATTGATTTTTATTTGTATTATGGCGGTCAAAAGTTTCATGGCAAAAAAAATGCTTTCATTGCGGGTCAAATAAGACAATAAAGAAGGGACAG
>JAFZLK010000010.1 GCA_017551515.1 Bacteroidales bacterium
AGTCAATTTCACCGAAATCGCTCGTTTGGCTAGTGTAGGAAACTCAATTAAGCAGATTGACTACTCATACAACGACTATGGAATTCTCGGTGGAGACAACTATTATCGTCTTGTTCAGGTTGACTACGACGGAACACGTACAGCATCGGAAATCGTTGTCGCAACTTGCGTAGAATCAGAGGTTGGAGAACCCGATGTTCAGGCATACCCGAATCCATTCAACGGAGAATTGACATTGCTACTCAGTAACTTCGACAATCGTCCAGCTCAAATCGAGGTTTACGATATGCTTGGCAAATTGATTGTTTTCGAAAGGATTGATGCACCGCAGAATAGTTATGAGATGATTATGAATCTTAGCAATCTGCCACCAGCTGCATACAATGTTAGGGTTAGCACAGCGGATTTTGTAATCAATAAACAGATTGTAAAACAATAGAATAAAAATGTGGTGTCTGTAGGGGTTCGGTTTCGAACAAACCCCTACAAGAAACCCATATTGATTTTTTGAATCATTTTTTCCCTTGCATTATCAATTATTTATGTTTAACTTTGCACTCCGAAATTTTAGAAAATATATTCATTAATAAAAAGTAAAGAAATTGTATGAAAAATTATCAAACCCAACAAATTAGAAACATTTCGCTGGTCGGTAATTCTGGTGCAGGAAAAACGACTTTGGCTGAAAGTATGCTGCTGGTTGGCGGAGTCATCACCCGCAAGGGCGACATCGCTAGCAAGAACACCGTATCCGATTATCGTCTCATCGAGCAGGAAAACGGTAACTCGCTTTATTCAACCGTAATGTATTCGGAACTCGGCAACACCAAGTTCAATATTCTTGATTGCCCAGGTATGGACGATTTCATCGGTGGCGTTGTTTCTTCTTTGTTCGCTACAGATATAGCACTTATGGTCGTTAACGCTCAGAATGGCGTTGAAGTTGGTACAGAAATCCACGGTCGTTACCTCGAACAGGCAGGTAAGCCAATGATTATCGCCCTCAACCAGCTCGACCACGAAAAGACAAACTTCGATCACACAATCGAATCAATCCGCGAAGCTTTTGGTCCTAATGCTGTTGTTGCTCAGTTCCCAGTTAATCCTGGCGTTGGTTGCACATCTTTCATCGATGTAATCAGCCACAAGATGTATGTTCAGAATGGCAACAATATCGAAGTTAAGGACATACCAGCAGAATACGAAGAAAAGGCACAGGAATACAAGAGCCAGATTATCGAAATCGCTGCTGAGGCAGACGAAGAACTCATGGACATCTTCTTCTCGAACGACACTCTTACCGAAGAAGAAATGATGAGAGGTATCGTAAAGGGTTTGCCAGCTCGCGGTATTTTCCCGATTTTCTGCGTTAACGCTCGCACCGACCTTGGTGTTAAGAGACTTATGGAATTCATCGCCGATGTAGTTCCTTCACCAGACAAGATGGAGCACATTAAGGATACCGAAGGTCGCGAAATCAAGTGCGATTCAAGCGCAAAGCCGGTTCTTTACATATTCAAGACTTCAACCGAAGAGCATATCGGAGAAATTTGCTACTTCAAGGTTCTCAGCGGTACTATTACCGAAGGTATCGACCTCTACAACCCGAAGACCAACACTAAGGAAAGACTTTCGGCTATCTACGCTTGCGCAGGTAAGACAAAGAACAAAGTTGACTCTCTCGCTGCTGGTGATATAGGTGCTACCGTTAAGTTGAAAGGCACGAAGTATGGACAGACTCTCGTTGCAATCGGCGAAGACAATGAAATCCCACCAATCCAGTATCCGGCTTACAAGTACAGAGTTGCAGTTAAGGCTGTTAACGAAAGCGAATCTGAAAAGCTTATCGCTGCTATCAACAGCATGAAGGATGAAGATCCAACCTTGTTGTCAGAAAACAATATCGAATTGCGTCAGCTCATCGTTATGGGTCAGGGCGAATACCACATCAACATTATGAAGTGGCATCTCGACAATGTTTACAAGATTGCTGCTCAGTTCGACAAGCCAAGAATTGAATATCGCGAAACTATCACTAAGGTGGCTAATGCAACCTACCGTCACAAGAAGCAGTCGGGTGGTGCTGGTCAGTTTGGTGAAGTTGCCCTCCTCATTGAACCTATCGTTGAAGGTGTTGACACAACTGGTAAGTTCAAGATCGATGGTAAGGAGCAGGTTATGACCATCAAGGCTAAGGAAGAAATTCCGCTGAAGTGGGGCGGTCGCCTCGAGTTCTACAACTGCGTTGTCGGTGGTGCTATCGATGCTAGCTTTATGCCTGCAATTAAGAAGGGTTTGATGCAGAAGATGGAAGAAGGTCCTTTGACTGGTTCTTACGCTCGCGACATCAGAGTATTTGTTTACGATGGTAAGATGCACCCGGTTGATTCAAAGGAAATCGCATTCATCATCGCAGCTCGTAACGCATTCAGCCAGGCATTCAAGCTTGCTGGTCCAAAGATTATGGAACCTGTTTACGACCTCGAAGTTCTCGTTCCTGGTGACAGAATGGGTGATGTTATCAGCGATTTGAACGGTCGTCGTGCTATCGTTCAGGGTATGTCTAGCGAAAAGGGATTCCAGAAGATTACCGCTCGCGTTCCTCTGGCAGAAATGGCAACATTCTCTACTTCACTTCGCGCTAATACCGGCGGTCGTGCAATGTACAGCATGAGCTTTGCTGAATACCAGCAGGTTCCACCTGATGTACAGGATGCATTGCTTAAGGAATACGAAGCAAACAAGCAGGAAGAAGACTAAAGAATTATTTTTCATACAACGGAAAGGGAAGGTTTCGGCTTTCCCTTTTTTTGTTGCTATGTCGGTTGTTTTTTGTAAGTTTGCAAGTCAATAATGTTATCAAATGAAAAGATTATACTTTATCTTTGTTATGCTTCTGCTGTCGTTGATGGCAATGTCTCAGTTGTCGCCAAAGGAAATCCTTGACACCAGAGGCGAATTGTATTTTAAATTTCCCATTGAAAAGCAACGACTTAATGAATTTTCTAGGGTAATTTCCATTGATGGTTACCGCAACGGTTACTGCTATGCATACGCAAATGCTCGGGAATTTGCAGAATTCCGCAAGTTTGGAATTCCTTGTGAACCTGTACGCGAGTATTACGAGGCTAAGGATGAATTGCAGATGGCGGAATCACTAAACGATATGTTTGCATGGAATGTATATCCGACATACAGCATTTATTGTGAAATGATGCAGTATTTTGCAGAAACTTATCCCGGAATTTGCAAGTTGGACACTATTGGAACGACTTTCTCGGGATATAAATTGCTGGCTATGAAAATTTCCGACAATGTAAACGAGGATGAGACAGAACCTGAATTTTTCCTTGGCGGTCAGATGCATGGCGATGAGCTTATTGGCGGAATGGTCTGTTTGAGACTTATTGATAAGTTGCTACGCGATTATGGAACTGATTCGGACGTTACAAATCTGGTTGACAATATGGAGATTTTTATAAATCCGTTGTCTAATCCAGAGGGAACTTATATTTTTACTCCTGATTCTGTGAATCATTCAATTAGATACACCCGCAATGGTTATGGTTGGGATCATTTCATCGATATAAATCGTAATTTCCCAGATGCAAATGCAGGTGAACATCCAGATGAAAATGTATATTCTTTCGAAACAGAAGCGTTTATGCGTTATGCCGACGAGCATAAATTTGTTATGTCGGCAAACCTGCATAGTGGAGCCGAACTTGTGAATTATCCTTTCGATACCGAGCAGACTCTTCCTGCCGACGATGACTGGTGGCAGATGGTTTCGGCTGAATATGTTGCCTTGGCACGACAGGCTTGTAACGCCCCAGAATATATGACATCCGATTTTCCTAGCGGATATTCAAATGGTTACGCATGGTACACAATTACTGGCAGCCGTCAGGACTATATGAATTACTTTAAGCATTGTCGCGAGGTGACCTTAGAATTAAGTAATGAGAAGTTACTGCCTAATGAAATGCTTGCCAGTTATGTTTCACGAAATATTCCGCCTATGCTTGCATATATGAAGCGTGCGACATTCGGACTTCGTGGATATGTTACGGATTCTCTTACAGGCGAGCCAATAAAAGCTAAGGTTTTCATTTGCGGTCACGATTATTTCAATTCTCATGTGTATTCTTTCCTTCCAACAGGTGAGTATTACCGTTTTTTGAAGGCGGGGCACTATAATGTTTCGTTCTATGCCGATGGATATATCCATAAGACATTTGCTGTTGACATTTCCGACGATGCAGTTCTGAATCTTGATGTTCAGCTTGTCCAAGGTTATGATATTGAAGCTGTTTGCAGTGGTAGGGAAGACCAGTTTTCGCTGTATCCCAATCCAGTTTCCGATAGGCTTTATATTGGAAGCGATGTACATTTTTCTTCCCTTGAAATTTTCGATGTTTCTGGCAGAATGATGGTGTCGAAGAAAAATGCTGTCGGTTTTGTGGATGTCTCGTTTTTGCAATGTGGACAGTATCTGTTGAAATTAATCTCCGAAGATGGGAAAGTCGTGAAGGCTAAGTTCTTGAAGATGTAGAATGAACTAAACAAAAAAAGCAGCCCGAAGGCTGCTTCCGAAAGAGATCTATTTACAAAGCATTTATTTCATAATTGAGATTCGACGGGTAACGGTGTTGCCATTTTCGTCTTTTATAACAAGCAGGTAGCTTCCCGACTTGAATTTATCAACAGAAATGCTCATTGTAGCTTCGCTGTCATTGTTGTATTCTGCGATTTCCTTGCCTACTATGTCGCATACTTTCACCGACTTGATACCTTCGCCTTCAATGTTTATAACATCCTTTGCTGGAATTGGGTAAACATTTATTTCCGACATTTCGTTTTCGTCAATACCAACTGTGGTGATTGTAAGATGCAGTGTTACCACGCTGTCGCAGTCGTTTGCCGCGGTAAGTGTCTGTACATAGTTGCCACTTGTAGTGTAGGTTTCATTGTTCCAAGAGAATGAATCTTCTGCAGTTTCAGTTATTTCGTTTGTAACCGAATTGTTGATTGTCAAGTGCAAGGTAATCAAACTATCGCATTCTTCTGGTTCGGTCGCTGGAATTGTATGGTAGTAGTCGTTGCTTTCGGTGTACACTTCTTCGTACCATGTGTAGCTATCGCAAGCAGTTACATTTTCTTCGCGAGAAGGAGCTTCAATGATAGTCAGGTGCAGAGTTACAACGCTGTCGCAACCGTTTGCTGCTGTAAAAGTCTGATTGTAGTCGTCGCTTTCGGTGTAAGTTTGTTCGTTCCATGTGTAATTTCCACAAGCCGTAGCCGAAAATTCATTAGCAATTGGTTGATTAATAGTCAGGTGCAGAGTTACAACGCTATCGCAACCATTTGCGGCAGTGAAAGTCTGAGTAAAATCTCCACTTTCGTTGTAAATGCTGTCGTTCCACTGGTAATTGTTACATGCAGATGTTGTAATTTCATTTGTTACGGGGTGATTTATAGTTAGATGCAAAGTTATGATACTATCACATACTTCTGGATTCGTTGATGGCACTGTATGGTAGTAAGTGCCTTCTTCTGTATATTCCACGTTGTACCATGTGTATGAGCCATTGCATTGTTCTGCAGTGACGTTTTCTTCGCGAGAAGGTGCTTCGGTAATAGTGAGGTGCAGTGTTACAACGCTGTCGCAACCATTTGCAGCAGTAAATGTCTGATTGTAGTCGTTGCTTTCGGTGTATGATTGTTCATTCCAAGTGAAAATTCCGCAAGCAGTTTCGTTAATTTCGTTTGAGACAGGTTGGTTGATTGTCAAGTGAAGTGTTACAACGCTATCGCAACCGTTTGCTGCTGTAAAAGTCTGATTGTAGTCGTCGCTTTCGGTGTAAGTTTGTTCGTTCCATGTGTAATTTCCGCAAGCCGTAGCCGAAAATTCATTAGCAACTGGTTGATTAATAGTCAAGTGCAGAGTTACAACGCTATCGCGCGGACCAACTGTGTAGGTTTTTGTATAGTCGCCAGATTCAGTGTATTCGGTTCCGTCCCATGTGTATAGCCCGCAAGCTGTTTCTGTAAATTCGTTATATATGGGGTTATAAATGAATTCAATGTCGTCAATGTAAAGTGCGTCGTTTGCCGAACCGCTACCCGCATTTTTATTTGTCGAGAATGTTATCAGGACGAATTGTGGGTCATTATTTGTATATCCCTCATATATTATCGGTGTTGAATGGCGTTGCCATGTGCTTCCGTTATTCGGAAAATTGTATGCAGGAACAGCTCCTACAATGTGGCTTTCGTATCCGTTTGCGTTTGCGGCCAGTGGGTCTTTTAGGTCGTAGTTGTCGTGTATGTATAGGTGACAGCATGCTTCTGAATTGTCGTTAGCATTTTCAACCTTGGCCCAGAATACAATTGAGTCTGGTTTTGCATTTAGGTGATGGTTAAAATCAGGGTTTGTTGTTTTTGTTTGGTTGCAGTTGTTAACATTAGATGCAGTAGAGCTTGCAATTTGAATTTGTCCGCTCGTTAATGCTCCATTTGCAGTTATTGTATTAATAATGATGTTTACTTCTGTAGCAAAAATTTTGCATGAATAATTTCCTGTAGAGCCAGGTCTTCCTGGAGCCTGCTCGTGTCTCGTTTGCGTTGCTGTTCCGCATCCTACACTTAATGAGCAATTTGCTGATGGGAACGAATTCCAGCCATCTGGTTCTCCATTGCTATCGTTCCATTCCTCAAACCCTGCGTTTTCCAATTGATAAACTTGTGAGAAAGAATTCTCTGCTTTGAAAATTAGTGCTGCAGTAACCATTACTGCTACGCACAAAAATGTTAATTTCTTCATATTAAAAATACTTTAAAAATTTTCGGCGCAAAAGTGCATTATTTTTACACTTCAGGCAGTTTTTGTACTATTTATTTATTAACAGGATTGTTAATATTGTAATGTTGGTAATGAGGATGTTAATGTTTTTATTAACAACTTATACTAAATTTTGGGCTTCATCGTTATGGCTGGAATTATCATTTCCTGAAGCGAAATTCCTCCGTGCTGGAAGGTATTCTTGTAGTATTTCACATAGTAATTGTAATTGTTCGGATATGCGAAAAAGTCATCGTTGCAGGAGAATATATATGTGGAACTGATATTTGTCTTTGGTAAGTATGCTTCGGCAGGATTTGTTATCTCATATACCTCTTTGGGATTATATGCGAGGTTGCGTCCCTGCTTGTAGCGCAGGTTTGTCGTAGTTGCCTTGTCGCCGATGACTTTCAGCGGATTTGAAATCTGTATGCTTCCGTGGTCGGTGCCAATGACGAGGTATGCTCCCTGCTCGGCAAATGCCTTTAGCATGTCGAATAGTGGCGACAACTCGAACCACGACTTCGTGATTGACAGGTAGGCTTCGGTGGTGTTGGTGAGTTCGCGCACCATGCGCTGGTCGGTGCCTGCGTGCGAAAGCGAATCCACAAAATTTACAACTATTGATATGAACTTGTTCTGCACTATGCTCTTTACATTGTCGGTCACCGCCTTGCAGTTCTTTATGTCGGTAATCTTGTCGAAATGCAGGCCTGTCCTTATGTTGAAACGGTTCATCATCGAGCGCAACATATCTTCTTCGTAAAGGTTCTTTCCTCCTTCCTCGTCATCGTTTTTCCAAAGTTCGGGATACAACTTGTTTATTTCTGACGGCATAAGTCCCGAAAATATTGAGTTGCGCGAATATTGCGTAGATGTTGGCAATATGGAGTAGAACATGTCTTCCTCGGCTGTGGTGTAGAACTGGCTCAAAATTGGTTCAATCGCTTTCCATTGGTCGAATCGCAGGTTGTCGATGAGCAGAAAAAGCACGGTTTTGCCTTCGTTGAGCAATGGAAATACTTTTTCGCGAAGCAGATTGGGGGAGAGCAGGGGCTTGTCGTCGCAATCAGGGCGGAACCATTTGGTGTAGTTGCGCTTGATGTACTTGGAAAAACTGTTGTTGGCCTCGTCCATCTGCATCCTGAACACCTCGTCCATTGTGCTGTCCTTCGACTCCATGAGTTGCATTTCCCAGTAAACCAGTTTCCTGTAAACCTCGCACCATTCCTTGTGGTTGGAAACTTCGTTTATCTTCATGCCAAGTTTTCCAAATTCCATCTGGTACGATGAGGTTGTCTTTTCGGTGATGAGGCGTTGCTTGTCGATGTTTTTCTTTATCGTCAGCAGTATCTGGTTGGGATTCACGGGTTTGATGAGGTAGTCGGTAATCTTTGAGCCGATTGCCTCGTCCATGATGTCCTCTTCCTCGCTTTTGGTAATCATTATTATAGGTGTGTGCGGAAGTATGTCCTTTATTTGCGAAAGTGTTTCCAATCCGCTAAGTCCGGGCATGTTCTCGTCTAGGAAGATTATGTCGTAGTCGTTTGTGCGTGAAAGCTCTATCGCATCGGTTCCATTTGTAGCTGTATCAACCTCATAGCCTTTCCCTTGCAGGAAAATAATATGCGGTTTCAGAAGGTCTATTTCGTCATCAGTCCAAAGGATTCGTATCTGTTTCATGGTGTTTTCGTAATTTGTGCAAAAATAATAAATTATGATAAAAACGAGGATGGGGTGGGTGTTATTGCATGATTATCCGAAAAAAAACTATATTATTTTCGGTTAGTCAGTTTTTTGAATTGTCGGGATTGCTATAGGCGTGTTTAAAAACAGATGTTTTAAATATCTTCAAACACTTTTGACACAACAAATTTTAGCGTGACCCAAAATGAACCAATTTGACACAAATTGAACCAAAGGCTTTGCTTTTCAATGATTTATTTTCGCGGCATTGAAAATAATGTTTAAGTTTAATTTAAATTTTTTAGAAGATGAAAAGTAAAATTTTGACAGTGGTAGTTTTGCTGGCATTTGTAGCAATGTTTAATTCGTGTGCTTTGCGCATTGTAAATTCAACAGCAAGGACAATTCATCCGCTCGAGGAGCCTTTGATGGCAGACATTGATGTCAAGACGGAAAAAGTGACAGGTACTTACACCGAAAGGAAACGTGCCGACGAAAAACGCATCAAGCAGAATGCAGTTTACAATGCTTTGGCAAACGGTGCGAAAGGCGATTTGCTAATCGCTCCGCAGTATGAAATTGTGAAGGATACACGTTTCAAGGGTGCAAAGGTAAAGAGTATTACGGTTACAGTCACTGGTTATCCAGCGTTCTACAAGAATTTCCGTCCTGTTCCTAAGCAAACTGAAATCGAAATCAAGGAAGTGACCCCGAAGGTTCCATTCGTGGTGATTTCCAAGGATGCACAAGGCAATCCTTTGGACTATCAGGTTGTTGACCCAGTTTATCCGGGCATTGACTACGAATCTATAGAGTCGGTGAAGATAACGCCCAGTGCAAATGCTTCGGAATCTACAACATCTACTACCAACAAGGGCAAAAAGAAATAGGAGGCGCTTGTATGAGAAAGATATTGTTAGTAATGTTTTGTGTCGTTGCGAGTTCGCTGAGTATGTTGGCGCAGGTGACATACGAAGGCACGCTGAATCTGCGTGATGGCACAAAATTGACGGGTACGATAACCGTATTTACACCAGAAAATGGCTATCCCACAACTTTTTATCGTGTTGATAGCGGTACGGAGACAAGGTATTTCTCTGAAAACGATGTGGCTGTTTCGGATGCCAAGCGTAACCAGACCGTGAAAAACGCTGAAGCAAAATCGTTGGAAAATCCAGAGAAGCCCCAAAAGTCAGAAAAAGAGAAGGCAGTGCATTTGAAGCAGAAGAAATTGGCAGAGTCGGATGCATTGTCGCTTCTTCCGAGGAGAGCCAGCGCGACCTTTAATCTAATTCATGGTTTTGGTATAGACCTGACATACGGCAAATTAAACGGTAAGCGGGTGTGGAATTATGGCATTGGCTGGAGTATGGACAATAGCAGCGGAATGTCTGTACACTCGCTCTATGCATCAATTGGAGTGATGGGCTATTGGCGGATTTTCAAGGTGATGCATTTGTATTTAGGACCATCTTTTAGGATGGGGGCTGGTTTCGACAACAATGGCGCGATGTTTTATCTTGCAGCAGGGCTTGATTTCGGTCTTGAATACGATTTTAAATCCATTCCGTTAGGGGTAAGTCTTGGAACAAATCCGCGCTTTGAACTTGCAGGAGGTCCTAATTTCGGAATCAACATGAATTTGGGCGTAAAATATCTCTTCTAAACACCTTAATATTGTTGTAATTTTTTTCATTTATGGCGGCAGATTTTGTCGCCATTTTTATTGTGGGTATAAAAATGTCGGTTCTTATGCAATATATGACTGACCTTGGACTGCGGAATATTCGTCGTTGATTTACTCTACATA
Organism: Bacteroidales bacterium; assembly: GCA_017551515.1. Classification (GTDB taxonomy): domain Bacteria; phylum Bacteroidota; class Bacteroidia; order Bacteroidales; family ML635J-15; genus Bact-19. The sequence continues at coordinate 10,341 of JAFZLK010000010.1, forward strand.
GTACAATGTATTATAATAAAAGGTGTGTTAATGTTTATGATATTAATAATGAGTGTGTTAGAGTTTTATTTAGTGTATATAAACATTATTTTTATTCAAATTTAGTGCTTGTAAACACTATTTTGTCGCCTGATTAAAAAAATATACATCCATGTATAATACATTAATGTATATTTTTGTATATTACTGATAATACGCTGGTTGATTCTTGTTGTGGTGTTTTGTGAATCTCTTTTCAATCCATTCTCTACCAATTCTATTATCCCATAAAAAATAAATTTTGCCGTTCCATTCCCATTCCTTATATTTGCCCTCGGTTTGGTTCGCCAAGCCATACATATTTGATTAACGAAGCGTTTATGCTCGTCTTGTAAATGGAAACCTGAGAAATTTTCAAAGTGGCAAGAGAGTGTAATGGTTCGCGTGTATAGCGTGGACTGTTTGCAATTTCTTCCACACAGGTAAATCTCAGGACCTCCATTTAAAGAAGTGGTATATCAGTGCCACGCTTCTTTTGTATAATTGCCTATAGGGTGCTGATGGGCAGAAAAAAGTAAAACGATGGAATTTTTTAATTCAACCGCACAAAAAGTACAATTGCCATACTTTGGCAATCTTATACTTTTCCTTTGCAAAATAATTTAAAAATTTAGGTATGAAATGTTCAAACTGTAATGCGGAAATAGCGGATAATGCAAAGTTTTGTCCTAAATGTGGATCAAAAGTAGAAAAGGTCGAACCAGTAAAGAATTGTCCAAATTGTGGCACGGCAATAGTTGTCGATTCGAAATTCTGTTCTAAATGTGGCACTAAAATAGAGATGACAAATAAATGTCCTAATTGTGGAGAAACAATCAAGGAAGGAAGCAAGTTCTGTCATGTTTGTGGGACTAAAATTGTTGTTGGCAATGGAGTAAATGAAAAAGCAAACAGAAAAAAGTGTAAATATTCTAATGGATTCATTTCTTTCGAATATCCTGATAACTATGTGATGTCAGATGATGTAGAATATGAAGGAATGATTATTTCAAGTTGTGAAATAAAGGGAGATGATATTTCCTTTATAAGTATAGAGTATTATAGAAATATAAATGCAAAGTTGTTGAACGACCAAGATTTAAAATCAAAGTTGACGGAAGAAAATAATGGACAAACAACTGTGGATTTCTATAAAAATCTTAAATTTTCAGAGATGATGAAAAAGACAATAGGCAATTTTATAGGATATTCAACTAATTTTACATATGTTGCAAATGAAATGCCACCGCGTTTGGTACAGG
>JAFZLK010000073.1 GCA_017551515.1 Bacteroidales bacterium
GAAGCAGTTACATAACAATATATACAGAGGCGGGAAACGACAAATATATGAGCGAACTTGATGATATATTGAGTACTCTGAATGTAAAATAAGGACTTAGGATAATTAGCAAAACAATCAAGGATTACCAATGAAATGTTCAAAATGTAATGCAGAAATTGACGATAGTGCAATATTCTGTCCAGAATGTGGATGTAAGATAGAAAAGGTTGCTTTTTGCTCCCAATGTGGTGCAAAACTAGAAGAAGGTGCGACTTTCTGTAGTAATTGTGGTGAAAAAATAAAAAGTTTCACTGCTACAAACCAAGAGAAAATTGAATGTCCATATTGCGGAGGGAAGATTCTCGCAACGGCAAAGAAATGCAAGCATTGTGGGGAATTGTTGGGAATCTCGGACAAGGATGATGAAGACACCGAAGAAAACAAAGAAGTTTCTTCAACAAATGAAAATGATGACCAGAAAACTTCTGTCGCACTACGAATATTTGGCAGGGTGCTAGGAACTGCTGTAATATTTCTGATAGGGTTCCTACTTTTTAAATATGGTGGATGGCAGATGGCGTGGGGTAAAACCAAGGCGGAGACAATTAGTTGGACAATCTCGGAACTAGGACAATTCAATATACCTCTTACTGATGCCAAAAACTTTATTTTCAATGCTCATGGCGTACTTGTTCGAGTAAACGATAATTTTTATGGCGCAATGTGTGGAACAGAGTATTTCGATTCTCCTTTCATTCAGTGGATTATGCTTTTTTTCGCAATTGGAGCTTTTGTTGAAAGTTTTATATTCCTACTCACAGGTGATTTTTCTTCTGATTAATTTTTAAATATATGCATATATGAACTGTTCAAAATGTAATGCAGAAATTGACGACAATGCAATGTTCTGCCCAGAATGTGGAAGTAAGATTGAGAAACAAGTTTTTTGTGCCAATTGTGGCGCTAAACTAGAAGAAGGTGCGGCCTTCTGTAGTAATTGTGGTGAGAAGACACAAGCAAATGCAATCGAAAGCAAACTGAAAGATAAACCACATGAGGATAATCATTCCGATGAAGATCTTTATGGTGTATTCAATATGCATTTTGTTTCCCAAGCCCCTACCTTTTCTACAAAAATCGCACAATGGTATTATCTGCAATCAAGGTCAAGGATGCTAAAGGAATTCAAATTAAACGATGGCACAATATACATATCAACATGGGGAGGAGATAGGCTTACTGCTCCAATTAAGGAATGTAAGTTCAGTTACGATGCCCTTGATGACCATGGAAATAAGAAGATTATATGTGTCAAACATGGTAATAGAAAAATTGTTTTTATCGAAATATCAGAATCGCTAAGCGAAGAAGAATGGGGACTGATTACTGATTTCTGCATAGTCACATGCAATGCACAAAAGACTAATTTGAATTTGTCTATGGTTATCTTTTACATAATCGCTGGGTTGATAATAATTGTTGTCGGTGTAATAGCAATATTACCAGATTTGTATGGGTGGTATATTATAATAGGCGGACTATTTCTTATTGGTTTAGGGATAAGGAGATTGTTTAGGAAACAAAAATAAGTTTAGTGCATATTAACAAGTGCTAATTGTCTGTATTAAATATTGTGTAATATGAAATGTTTAAAATGTAATGCTGAAATTGCAGATAACGCTAAGTTCTGCCCGATATGTGGCGCTAAAGTTGAGATAGAAAACAAATGCCCGAATTGTGGCGCAACAGTTGAGAAAAATGCTAAGTTTTGTGTCAAATGTGGGACTAAAATTGATGTTAACAATGCCCCAAAATTAGAAGTACAAGCCACAAATGAAGTTAACAATAACAAACAACAGCAATCAACACAAATAGTGTCTTCTACATCAACTCTTCCCAAGTCAGCTAGAAAATCATCTAAAACCACAAGGACTATTTTAATTGTTTTGTCGATTACATTAATCGTATTATCGGTTGCGACTATAATAGTGACCGAAATATTCTTTGGCACTAATCAAGAATATGCAAATCTTGATATTAAGAGTCATACAGATCAAGATACTAATCATGAATATGTCGATCTCGGTTTGCCATCAGGAACAAAGTGGGCAACCTGTAATGTAGGTGCCAATGCGCCAGAAGAATATGGAGATTACTTCGCATGGGGAGAAACTTCTCCCAAAGAAACTTACGACCAGAATTCCTATAAATATTGTAATGGACATATGTCGGAAACACTTACCAAATATTGCAATTATCCAGGATGTGGTTACAATGGTTTTACAGACAATCTGACCACACTTGAGGCAAGCGATGATGCTGCTACAGTAAGCTGGGGTAAAGACTGGCGTATTCCTACTAATGAAGAAATGACTGAGCTAATAGACAATTGTTCCTACAAGTGGACGGAGCAAAATGGAATAAAAGGCCTTGTGGCAATTGGACCAAATGGTAACAGTATTTTCTTTCCTGCAACGGGATATCGTTATGGTAACGATTGTTATGGCAATGGCGATGTGGGTGAGTACTGGACAAGTTCTATTATTTCAATGGCTTCGTATAGTGCATACACTCACCGAGTCTATCCGAATGGTTTCGATATGGATGAGGGATACATTGACGACGATAGTCGTGAATGTGGGAGAACAATACGTCCAGTCATCTCAAAATAATTACAAATAAAAAACTATTGAAACAGTTGAATTTTACAATATGAAATGTTTAAAATGTAATGCTGAAATTGCAGATAACGCTAAGTTCTGCCCGATATGTGGCGCTAAAGTTGAGATAGAAAACAAATGCCCGAATTGTGGTGCAACGGTTGAGAAAAATGCTAAGTTTTGTGTCAAATGTGGGACTAAAATTGAAAATTGGAATGAAGAGAAAGATACTCCTTCGCCCATATCTGAGCAATCTACTGCTGAAATTACTGAGTCCACAATCGTTAAACACGGCGAAGAACCCCTTGCTGTCAACGCTTCAGAGCCATTGCCTGTTGCCAATTCTTCCACTACGGTTGTTAAAAAGAACAATTCAGCTAAGAAAACAATAATAATTATTGCATTTGTGTTTGTGGCGGTTACTATCGTGGCTTTAGTGTCAGAATATGTCATATCATTAGTGTTAAAGTCTGGAAAGCAGTCGAATTACTCGAGTTATAGTTATGATAATGATTATTCAAGCAATATTAATCTAAATAACACATACTATAATGTGTACATATCTTTCAAATATCCGAGCAATTACAAGATAACTGATGAGGAATATAATGAGGATGGAGAAATTAGCCTTAATTGTGAAATAAAAGGTGATGATTTATCTATTATAACTATAACCTGTGGTATAGATGAAAGTTTGTCATTTTATGATGCACAAGATTATAATGAAATTTGTAAGGAGGCACTAAAATCTATAAATGAGGGTTTTAGGTCAGGTATGTATGTGTATGGGTATGATAATGTTAAAATCTCTGGAATGTCAAGAAAGACAATCGGTAATTATTTTAGCGGTTACTATAACGATTTTACAGCAGAAGTATATTCGAATCCTATCAAGGGGTATATATTTGTTGGTACTTACGGAAATACTTATGTGACAATATTTGCACAAGCAGAAAATGATAAGTATTTGCGACAACTTGATGATATATTAAAAACTCTTGAATATGCAGACGATGGAAGGGGTAGTGAACCAGATTATGACGATATATAAACCAATGAAATGTGGGTATAAATAATTTTTCTGCAGTCGTCAAATAGTTCGGCTGCTGTTTTTGTTTATGTTTTTCTCGCTACTACTTATTTTTCACATTCAGTTTGCGCAACTGAAAAAATAATTTTAGTTTTGCCGAACCAAAAAGTTGGAAAAACGGCAAAAATACCGCCAAAATAGGTTGGAAAAACGGCAAAAACTACGGCTTTTTAGGTTAGAAAAACGGCAAGAATATGTTGAAACGAAAGATATTCAAATACTTAGCAAATTTTTTCAAGAAAGAAAGAAAAGCCTTGCTTCTTACGGGAGCGAGACAAGTTGGAAAAACATTTGCGATTCGTAAGATTGGAAGCGAATGCTTTGATGTTGTAGTTGTCTTGAATTTCATTGAGAAACCAGAATATGTAAAGATTTTTGAGCAACCGCGCAATGCAAAGGAAATTTTACTGCGTATTTCGGCACTCACGGAACAGGAACTCATTCCTGGCAAAACGCTGATATTTTTTGACGAGGTTCAGGAATGCCCCGAAATCGTCACTGCTATAAAATTCCTTGTCGATGAAGGCAGTTACAACTATGTTATGAGCGGTTCGCTTCTTGGCATTGAAATGAAGGACATTCGCAGCGTACCAGTGGGATATATGGTTGTTAAGGAAATGTTTCCGCTTGATTTCGAAGAGTTTTGCGATGCAGTTGGCATGAGCAAAGAAGTTATGGAACATTTGCGCGGATGTTACGAAAACGACAGTCCAGTTGATGAAGTTGTGCATAACAAAATGCTGGATTTGCTGAAGTTATATCTTGTAGTTGGCGGAATGCCAAGCGTTGTTGTGAAATATTTGCAGACAAACAACATGAAATCGGTTCGCGACGAGCAACAGGTAATAATCAACGCATACAAGATGGACATTGCCAAGTATGATTCCGAAAACAAATTGTATATCAAGGATATATTTGACATGATTCCGTCGGAGTTGAATGCCAAGAACAAACGTTTCATATTGAAGTCGCTTAACGAAAATGCCAAGTTCGACCGTTATCGCAACAGTTTCTTGTGGCTTTCCGATGCTGGTGTTGCATTGCCGACCTACAATGTCGAAGAACCGCGTATGCCATTTAGACTTGCCGAACAGCGCAACTTGTTCAAGTTGTTTTCGAATGATGTTGGGCTTCTTGCTTGCCAGTATGCAGCAGGTTTTCAGTTGCAAATTGTCACAGGACAACTTAATGTGAATTTTGGCGCGATTTTCGAGAACTTTGCAGCACAGCAACTGAAAGCAAATGGTTTTGAACTTCATTATTTCAACAGCAAGAAGCAGGGTGAACTTGACTTTGTTGTTGAATGCGATGGTAAAGTTATGCCGTTGGAAATAAAGTCAGGCAAGGACTATAAGCGGCATAATGCACTCGGCAATGTCTTGAACAACGATGAATATGACATTGAAACTGCGATAGTTTTTTCTTTAGGAAATGTGGAACGCAATGGGAAAATAAGGTATCTGCCAATATATATGCTGATGTACTTACTACCGACCGAAATTCCTGATTCTGTTTTTAGATTTCAACCCATATAAAAATTCTTGCGACACTGTCACAAAGATTGAAAACACAATTAGGCAAACATATAATGGCAAAATGATAAATATTTACCAGCAGTCGGCGATGGTCGGCTGCTGATTTGTTTACATCAACGCGACCATATATACAGGCAGGTATGTGATGCCGTTTTCCTGCTTTAAATCGTTGGTATGCAGTACAAATGGTTCACCTATATGTGATGAGAATTTATGTATGCACTTTTCAAGCGAGGTAATGGTATAGTTATTAGTAGATTTTACCTCTATGGGACATATATTTTTGCGTGAAGTCATCTTGTTTTTGGTAATAAGGAAGTCTATTTCCATATTGTTGGAAGCATCCTTTTTGTCGGACTTCTGATAATAAAACAGATTATGTCCTGCCGTACGAAGCATTTGCGCCACCACATTTTCCATAATCAAGCCAAGATTAGCCTCCAGTTTGCCGTGCATTAACCTTTCGTATATCTCTGCCGGCACTTTGCCCTGCTCGTTGAATGTCATACACAGAAGCAATCCTGTGTCGGCAAGGTAGCATTTCAGCGATGTTCGTTCCGTATTCATGCCAAGTCCTACATTTGGAGCAAAAGTATTGTAGCAAATGTTTACAATTCGCGAATCGCTCAACCAGAAGAACGAACTTGCATAGTTGATGTATCTGGCGTTGCTGTCGATGTCGGCAAGGGTAAAATGTGTTCCCTGCTTCTGCAATTGCGATGGAATGGCTTCGAATATTGCCGCGGCTTTGGCTTCTGCACCTGTTGCATACTTGTATATATCACTGCGGTACAACGACAATATGTCTTGCTTTATTTGTTCAGTCGCACGGAAATCCTTTGTATTTACATATTCCTGCACCGCTTGTGGCATTCCGCCTATAATCATATACAAACGGAAAAATTCCATGGCTTTTCTATGAATCGGACCAAGCGGTTGGCGTTTTTCGAAACATTCCCTAATGAATGTAAACAATCTTTCCTGTCCCATCGCCATCATAAATTCCTCAAAGTCCATCGGATACATGTCGATGTGCTGTTCTTCGGAAGGAATAACTATGTCCTTTACATTTTTCCGTATGCTTATTAGCGAACCTGTTTCTATGTAGTCGAATCGCCCGTCGGCAACCAAGTATTTGATGGCGGCACGCGCTGGCGGATATTGCTGAACTTCGTCAAATATGATTAATGATTTCCGTTCGGTTAGTTTGGTGTCGTAGTGTAGAGAAAGCATCTGGAAGAACACATCAAGGTTGGTCAGATAATTTTCGAAAATGTCAAGCACTTCTTTTTTCACATAGTTAAAATCAATTAGGATATAACTGTCGTATTCGTGCTTGGCAAACTCTTCTACAATATAACTTTTTCCTATACGACGTGCACCTTCTATTAGCAAAGCGCTTTTGCCTTGTCTTTCTTGCTTCCAGTCAATCAGTTGTGTGTAAATTTTTCTCCACATAAACTTAAAATTTCACGTTTTCGGTCATCGACAACCATTAAAATTTCACGTTTTCTGTTGTAACTAACGGTTAAAATTTCACGTTTTCGGTCGCAAAGGTATGAATAAATTTCATATAGATTGATAAAAACGATTTAATTTTTTTTGCAGTATTGGCAGGTTTCAAATATGCCACTACTAAAAATACGATGCAATTTTTAAAGGTTAAAAATTTGTAAATCTTTATGACATAAAGATTTATCGAAAAGTAAGCACCTTTCAAGTGTGCGAAAATTGCTGTTTTTAATGCAGTTTCACACAGTTGAGGATGTTGCTTTATTCCAGATTCGAGTGCTAAAACGATGATTTTTCTTTTTTGGGGGTAACAATGGAATGATGACAAAAATGTTTACCTTTGCACAAAAATTACTATGACTTTACTCATTGCATATATGGTATTTTTCGGCACGTTTATGTGCGGAAATGAAATGCAGGTTGCTTCGTTTGATTTGCCAAAAGAATATGTAGCCATGCAGGGCGAATGGGAGGCAAGTGTTCCAGGTGGAAAATTGTGCGTAACCGTGCGCGGAAAGCAAATGTCCATTAAGAAAAACGGGCAAGTAATTGTGGACGGTGAATTTGTCACCAATGGCACTTACATAGGTTTTACCGGTTTGGATTGCAAATCAATCAGGAATCCTAGCGAGTTCAACAGACTGTTCAATACAGCACCGCTTATGTTCGAGAACGGCACTTTTGTTTGGAATGGGAATAAGTTCCGCAAGGTGAAGTAATATTGTAATTATCAATTGATAATGGACAATGAACCGCCCCTTCGACAAGTTCAGGGAGCGATAACTCCGCACATTGAGCCTGTCGAAATGAAGGATTAACGTGATGCAACAGAAAATGCGGCTTCGACTTCGCACACTTCGACTAATCGCTCAGCGCATCGCAGCCAGCAGAGAAAAGAGAATTATTGATAATGAACAATTTGTAGTGTGTTGTGGTGTTGCAACTGCCGTTCCTTATCTTTCCATTTCCACCTTCATATATTTGGACCTAAGGTATTCTTCGTAAACTCTTTCTTCCACTTGCTTCAGGCTTTCGAGTTTGTCGTTGAAGTCCTTGTCGGTTCCTGAAATTTGTGACGAGAGCAACTTTTGCGAATATTCACCGCGTTTCATTATCAGTTCGGTTTGCATATCCTGATATATCTGCCATTCGTTGGCTGGAAGTATTGTCCTGCCGTTCAGGAACTTGTCAATCTTTGCGCATTGTGATTTGGCATACGAGCGAACATTGTTCTGTAATTCTATCATAATGTTGGCAGACTTGGTGTTTTCGGTTTGTATCTGCCTTATTGTGTCAATATTTTCTGCATATTCGTTTACAACGCCTTTCAGCGAATCTATTTCGTTCACCATGTTTTTCAGTGAATCAATCTCGTTTGCATATTGCTTGATAGTTAGGTCGCTTTGCCTTGCCGAGTTTTCCATATCGTTAATTTGCTTTTGCTGGTGCTTGTAACTAAGAATGGAAAGCATTGATATTGCCGATATTATGACGGTGGCAAGTATTGCAAATGCGATGATGCGTGGCCGTTTGCTCTGTATCTTTTGTTTTACTTCGTTTGCCGAAATGAAGCGTTTGCACGATTGTACTTCGCTACATTTTTGTGCTATGCGTTTTAGTTTGTGTGGACATTTGGGGATGCTGTCGATGACCTTTCCGAGACCGTAAATGTCGGCGCGATTGTCGATGAAACCAGAATTTTGTTGTTCGGGCGAAGCATATCCTCGGCTTCCTGCAGGTTCCTTGAGTATGGCATAGTCGTCGCGGTCGGCAAGTCCAAAGTCAATCAGTTTTATGTGGTGTCCGTTGCGGGTGACGAGAATGTTTGCTGGCTTTATGTCGCGGTGTATAATCAATTGTTCGTGAATGTATTGCAGAGCATCGCAAAGTTCGCAGACAAGATTTTTGGTTTCACGCTTGCTGACTTTTTGCGTGTCGAAAAATTCTTTCCAGTTCCAGCCGTCAATGTACTCCTGAACTATGCACACACCTAGACTGTCAACATTCTCGATGCCGTATGTCCGTGCAATGTTCTGGTGCGATAGGAGATATGAAATTTCAAATTCCTTTTGTATCAAGGTTTTGAATTTCGGATTCTCGCGCTCTTTTTCTGTTAGGCGTTTCAGTATATGCCAGCGACCGTAGCGTTTTGCCTTGTAAACTTCGGTGTACCCGTTTTGTGAAGCGTGGAGAAGTTGTATTTCGGAGAATTTTTCTGAAACATTTATGTCGCCGTCATCGGTAAAGAAGCCTGAATTTTGGTCGCTGTCGAACATCGGCTGTTGCGTTTGTGCGATTAATTTTTCTTTATGAGTTCTATATGCGTAAGTCCAGACTTGTATCCTGCAACATAATTCGATGCGGTACTTTCGCCTTTTGTTGCTCTTTGTATATGGCTAAGGTAGAGCGGATGGTTAAGCGTGAATGACGAAGCGGAAAATGTGTCACCTACTTTGAGCGTTCCGTTCTGCGCCATCGTTATAACAAACTGTCCGTTGCCTTTGTATTCTGCTTCGTAAACTCTGTCGGGATTCCATTCAAATTTGACAATGTCACCACTTGAGAGGTCGGATGTGATTATGCTGTAGTCGGTTATGAAATCCGATTCGGAAACTTTGCAGAAGTCAGTCCATCCCATATATCCGAGGTAACGCGAAAGGATTGACAGTGTTGTGTTGCTTGGTGCTATGTTTTTGGAGACATATCCGATAAAGCGTTTCAGCGTACTGGCACTCAAATCTTCATTGATTTCCTTTTTTATTTGCACCGACAGATAGTCGAAATCGCTTGGCGATTCCATTGTTCGTTTTAACTTTTCGGCAACTTCCTTGCGCAACTTGGTATAGTAAGTTTCAATTTTCTGCATATACGAAACGATTTTATGTCGCAAAAATAATCAAAAAAAGGAATATAGACCTTTACACAAATTGAACCAAGTTGTTACAAAAATGAAGGGTACTATATACAAGTTGACAAAAATCAACATTCTATGACTCTTTCGGTCATTTCGGAAGGTATAATGAACCTGCGATACGGGACGGGAAGCAGTGTGAATTAACCTATCCGAAATCTCCTTTAGTACAGTACAATAGGAGATTCCGCACAAGCGAACTCACACGACACGTTCCTTAGTCGGTTCGTTCTGCTTTGTGGAATGACTATGAGGATTAGAATAAAAACATACAATGTCTGTCAACAAGTATATAGTTTCCAAAATGAATGCGTAAATGGCAATTTGCACAATATTTTCACAAATCTTATTTCTATTTCAAATATTATTCCTATTTTTGTACCCGAAAATTGAAATTATAAACTAAAAAACTAGGAAAAAATGAAAACTTCAGTAGAAACGTATTTAGCATCTGAATCATCTCTAGGCGTCATTAATTTTGTGTCGAGTCGCAAATAGAGATACAGCAAACCAATTTTGACATTTCTTTTCCGTCCGTACTGTTGTGACGGAGGAGATAAATGTGGTTGTGCTTGAAAATATGCCAAATTGGTAAAATTGGCTATGTTATTCTATATGTTATAGTGTAACGATTTGAAATTATTAATTGAAAATTAACGAATTATGGATATTACAAACAACAAGGGTGTTGTCACCAAAATATATGCAAAAACCATTGAAGATGCTTGCCTCGACCAACTGAACAGTCTGGTCAACAATCCGGCATACGAAAACGAAACCATCCGCATAATGCCCGACACACATGCAGGAAAGGGCAGTGTCATCGGATTTACTTCAACATTTAGCGATATGATTATCCCGAATACCGTCGGCGTTGACATTTCGTGTGGGATGCTCTGCGTGAATCTGGGCAATGTGGACATTGACATGCAGGCGCTTGACAACCTTATACGTCTGAAAATCCCATCGGGAATGTGTGTGCATGATGGTAAGGTTGTGGATTTCAAGCAACTTGAAAAACTTAACTGTTTCCGCAACTTGAAGGATACAAGGCGCATTGTGCGGAGCATTGGCACTTTGGGCGGAGGCAACCATTTCATTGAACTCGACAGGAGCGAAAGCGGTGACATTTATCTGGTCATCCACACAGGTTCGCGCAACTTGGGGAAGCAGGTGTGCGAGCATTACCAGCAGATTGCAATCGACCTTTGCCACGGTAAGGAGAAACTGTACGAGGAACGCGAGCGCATTATCCGCGAGTACAAACGGCAAGGTCGCAGGGACGAAATCCAGAAGGCATTGCGCGGACTGAAATGCGAGACAAAGGAATGTAGCATTCCCGATGACCAGTGCTACCTTTACGGAAGGTTCATGTCCGACTATCTGCACGATGTCAATATATGCGCCGAGTTCGCACATCTCAACAGACTTACCATTGCCGACATTATCATTTCCAAGTATTTCAAGGGCAAGTCGCTGAAGGATTACGAGTGGTTCGAGACCTTGCACAACTATGTTGACACGAGGCATTGCATAATCCGCAAGGGTGCTATTTCGGCAATGGCTGGCGAAAAGGTCATTATCCCGATGAATATGCGCGACGGCAGTCTTATCTGTGTGTGCAAGGGCAACGACGACTGGAATTGTTCGGCTCCGCACGGCGCAGGTCGTCTTATGTCGCGCTCGAAGGCGTTCGACAGCATCTCGCTCGACGATTTCAAGCAGAGCATGAACGGCATTTTCACCACATCGGTGAACAACGACACAATCGACGAGTCGCCGATGGCGTACAAGCCTATGGACGAGACTCTGGAACTTATAAAGGATACGGCGGATGTTGTCGATATAATTAAACCTATTTACAACTTTAAGGCGGCAGGAGAATTGCCATGGAGGAAAAACAAATGAAAAAAGACAAGATAGACAAGACAACGCTGGACATTCTGAAAGCTGCGCGGAAGAAATCGCGCGAGGAGGAGATTGCTATGTTCGGCAAACAGATTTCAATGTACTACTGGAAAGGCGACAAGAAGAAGCACGCAAGAGGAGGTAAGCATAAGAAAAGATATAGGTGCGAAAATAAGTAAAATAGAACTATATCATTGCTCGTTACGAATTGCAAGTTTGCAAAGTGGATGCGCAATAATTTAGTACATGAAACCTATTGCCCATAAAGGCAACTTGCTTTTGTATGGAGTTTCCATATCGTCGGCAAGAATGTATGAATTTGGAATGTCGGGAATTTGGTCGTAGGTTTTGCCAGAACCTCCAACTTCGAAAATATATTTACCATCAACCTTAAAATCGCCATTCTTTTTGCCATATTCCACTGTGTGACCAAACGAAAGTTGGTTTACTGCGTATGTTTCGCGTGCTGTTCCTATGTCAACTGGTCTTGACGACAGCGCATAAAGCATATTGCTGTTTTCGAGGTATATTTTGTCTGGTTTCTGCATCTTCTTTACGCTTGTGAGGTCGGAAAATATCAGATTCAGGAGTTTCGATTTGCCTAGGTGGTAGAGGTACTCAACGACTGTATTCCTATTTATGCCGATTAGTTTCGACATCTTTGTAGCATCGACAGTAAATGGCACAGTCGAAGACAGCACTTCCATCAATGCCTTCAGTTTCCGAATATTGCCAATTTCAACTCTGCAAAGTTCAGGCAGCTCCACTTCAAGCACCATATTTACAACCTGTTCAATAGATGTGAGATAGTCTCGTTTGTTCTCCATGTAAAATGGATAGTAGCCTACTTTTAGGTATTCCTTGAAATTTGGTATGGGCAAACATTTCTGGTTTACTTCGTGGCAAATTTCGGCGGGATTTTGCAAAAGTTCTTCGAGCGAACATACAGGAAGGTTTATTTTCTTGTAGAACAGTAGGAACTCCCTGAATGAAAGTCCTTGCATTGTATATGGAATGCACCGTCTCGACAGGTCGGCATCGCCATTTAGCAACTGCAATAGCGAAGAACCGCTGAATACAACCTTTATTTCCGGGTACAAGTCGTATATTTCCTTTATTTCCTTGCTCCATTCGGGATATTTGTGAACTTCGTCAAGAAAAAGATGCTTGCCACCGTTCATACAGAATTTTTCTGCAAGTTGAAGCAGAGAATGTGACGAGAAATATACCGAATCCAAAGAGCAGTATAGGGCTTCCCGTGTGTATGGGCTGTAATTTTTCTTGATGTACTGCTTCATGAGTGTGGTCTTACCAACTCCGCGTGGCCCTTGAATAGAAATGAGCCTTGCGTCCCAGTTTATTTCATCCATTAGCTTCCTTATGATTGCCGTGGAAGTGTTGGCTAACATTCTGTCCTGCTTTACAAATAAAGTTTCCATATACATTATGTTTTATGGCGCAAAGATAATAATTATGCTTTTTATAGCAAGCATATAAAAAAAAAAATGCCTTATATGAACGGCATTTTTATAGAAAAGTGCTGTTTGTAAACTGCATTTATATAAGGCTGTGTGATTGTAATGTTGGTTGTGCCAGTCTGTTAGCTTTTTTGTTCCTGTTGTGTGTGCTGTGTAATGTTGATTTTTTTTATTTCTGCGAATATAAATTCGTAGTAACAGAAAATCTCATAACGGCTGTCGCATATAATTTTTATTTCCCTTCCCTCAGATCCACATCCGTACTCAAATATTTTTCCGTAATGGTGTAGTTGCGTTCGTTTTCGTACTCTTCACCATCAAATTCTCCACGCTGTATGCAGTTTACGTTTTTTGTGTTGGAATCGATTGCGTACGAGTAGTTTATCTTGTATGAGCTCTCACCTTCGCCGCTATAATCAACGAATTCGGAATAGATGAGAAGTTTGTTTTTTTTATCCCTTTTTTCCTTGTTCCATTTTTTTATGGAGTCGAAATCGTATATCCATGCGAATTCTCTTACAAGGATGTCGTTTTTGCTGTCGGCGTATGCACGCATCGAGGTAATTGATTTTGTATCAAGATCTTTTGGCGCGTTGTCAGTGTCGAGTATAAAACCAATGTCATTGCCTGAGAATTGGTCGTAAAAACTGATTCCTTCCTTGAAAATCATGTCCATTTTTTGAGATGCAGCCCCGTAGTACACCTCCTTGCATTGTACCGAATCAATCTTTTCACCATTATAATGAATCTTGAACATTCGAATGTATGCTTCGTAGTCGAACTGTCCTGTTATGCAGCCGTATTCTATTATTCGGCCTTTGACATCGTATCTGCAGTATTCAGCGAGAGTTTCCTCTTCGTTGCTCTCGAATTTTGCAGTTATCAATATTGGCTTCGACATGAATAAATACTTGCCGCTTGTGTTGTCGGCATCGTATAGAGATTGTGCCGACATGTTATTGATTGTGCCATAGCACAAAATAATGGAGAGCATCGAAATGATGATAGTTATTGCTTTTGTTTTCATGGTTAAATTGGATTGCTTTGTGCAATTACTTGTTATAGTTTGCATTATAGAACTCCATATATGCATTCAGGTTCTTGCTGGCGGTAAGTTGCTTGAAGTTGTCGGCTGAAATCACGAAAATCTTGTAGTCCACATTTCTTAACTTGTTGAATACGTCTTCGCTATTGGCAATCATCTTCGAGTAGTTGACCGACTGGCGCATATTGCGGAACGGGCGCACCGTAATCAGCGAGTAGTTGCTATTGAAAGTGCTTGTTACTACATTGAAGGTTCGCATGTTGAAGTTGAAGATGTTGAAATTGCGGATTTCGAATGCAAGTCGTTTGTCATCAACCTGTTCCGACTTGAAGTACACAACATAGTAATGTTCCGACATTTCGTCAAAAGTGTATTCTGCTTCGGAGGTTTCTTCTGCGTATGATTCCTCTTCTCCTTCCTTCTTCTGTTGCTTTACAACTTCAGGTCTTGATTTCAAGTCGGCGATAAGTGCATCCATATCGGCTGTACCAAAGTACGACAATAGGTTTTCGGCAGCCTGTCTTAGTTCGTGCTTCGGATGGCGGTCGATAAAATCGAGCAATGCCAGTTTGAACTTGGTAGTATCGGCATTCCTTGCAGTGCACATTGTGTTGAGGAAGTCGAAATTCGGAACTAAGTCGCTGTCACTGTTGTTGTTAATAAAATTGGTAGCATTGCGTTGTACCGTGCTCCATTCGCCTCGTATGAAAGCATCGTATGTGTTTGCATATAGTTGTTCGTCACGCTTGCGTATTTCTTCTTGTTCCTGTACAAAGTTGGGATTTTGGAGCAATTTTGCATAATTTGTATTGCCGTACTTGCTAATTATCAAGTTCTTGTACTTTTCCGCTTGTGGCATATCCTTTATCAGTGTGTTGAGTATGTACAAGTCGTAGTAGGAGAGGAGCTGGTAGTCGGTGTTCGGATAACGTCTGTTCAAATCCTCATAACTGTTGATTGCTTTCGGGTAATCGCCGAATTTCTCTTTGTAAATCTTGCTGGCGTTGTACAATGCATTTTCGATTCGCTTGTGCGATTCCTGCATCGCTGAGTCGGTAAGTGGCAAGTCCTGAAGATAGTATTCGCGGCTCTTGGGATCTTCGTTCTTAGGCTTTGCATCGGCAACAACGCTGTCGGATGCTTCGCTGTCGTCGCCGCTGTCAAACGATACAACCGTCTTGTCTTTACGACGCCAATGGTCTTCGTTCTTACGGTTACCCCATTTCTTTTGGAATTCGTTCTTTCCGTAGCTTAGTTGTGCAGGATTGTAGAAATACCATTTTCCTGATGATGAACCTACTGTGTTCTCCTGTCCGCGTTTTTGGTCGAAAAGGTAGGAGTTGAGATTTTCCTGTTGTGCAAGTTCTCGTTCAAGGCGTTCCTGCTCTACAACTTTGGCGATAAGGCCGTCAATCAACTTGTTGCGTTCCTTGTCGCTCATTTGGGCGATTTTCTGCACGCTGTCCTCGAATTCAATTACATCGGTATAAGTGACTAGTTCGGACAGATTTTTCGACAATGCCTGAATTTCCTTGAAATTTTCGTGGCTTTCGGGTAGGAATTGCATGCAGGTGTCGTAGTACAGGTAGGCGTTCTTGTATTCAAGTTTTGCAAAGTACAATTCGCCGAGTTTCATGCACGACAATGCTTTCTGGTAGTCGTTGCCCACGCTTACTTCCGATGATTTCCTGTAGTGTTCAATTGCTTCGGATTCTTTGCCCGACCTCATTTCCACTTCTGCCATTGCGTAGTAAATCTGGTCGCGGTACTCCTTGTTCTTTTCGTCCTTGAGCATCTTGTTCAGCAACTTGAAGATTTCCTTGTTGCTACCTTTTCCGCTATGGCATTTAGCCATGTTTATGCGGGCGTTGAACTCCATTTCATATATTCTGTTGCGCTTTGATGCTGCTTCGTAGCATTTGTATGCATCGTTCAACTTGTTTTCTTTTTCGTTGAGTTGTGCTAAAATGTATGTGTATCTTAGCTTGTCGGTGCGCTTCTTTGTTTTTTCGATAGCGGTCTTTAGTTTTTCTGCTGCATCTTCAATATTGTTCTGCTTCAGGTAATAGTCGGCGCACACCGCAGCGTAGTAACCTTCGGTTTTCTTTGTGATTTTTTTGTCAGCGTCAATCTTGTCAAGAACTTCTTTTGCTTCCTTGAATTTCTTGTCCTCGCAGAAAGTTCTTACTAAGTACATTGCCATTTCTGGTTGTGCCTTTGAGTTCGGATATTGACGGAGTGCATATTCGAGGTTCGTTCTTGCTTGCAGATAGTCGCGTTTGATGAAATATGCCTTGCCCATGAGCAGATAGCAGTATTCAACCCATTTGTTGAACTCGTTCTGTGCCATAAATTCCTTCTCCTTCGGAGACATTGCTTTTCCCGATGGTTTTGGCTTTTTTGTGATAGAGTGCAGTTTGATACCTTTTGCCGACTTTTGTATTGCCTTCTCCATTTCGCCGTTGGCAATGCTGGCATTTTCTTCCTTGCTGTCGGTAAATACGCTGAGTGTCAGTGCGTAGTTGTCGCTGTTCTGGTCGTTTATCTTGTTGATGCCTTTCTTGTACGACTCACGTCCGTTGAAATATATGTTGTATTTCAGCGTTGTGCCGTGATAGAAACGGCTCATTGGCGTGTTCTTTTCGGTAGAACATGCTGCAATTGCTATCAACGAGAATAATACCAATATTTTGACAAGTCGCCTCATTTCTGTGCTTTACTCGACTGTTACAGATTTTGCCAGATTTCGTGGTTGGTCAACATTGCAACCTCTCATTACGGCGATGTAGTATGCAATGAGTTGCAACGGAACAACCGTCAGTAGCGGAGCAAGTGCGAAGTCTGAGTAGGGGACTTCGATTACATAGTCTGCCATTTCCTTGATTGTTGTGTCGCCTTCGGTTACGATTGCTATTACAACGCCCTTGCGAGCCTTTACTTCTTGAATGTTGGACACAATCTTGTCGTAGGATTTATCCTTGGTTGCCAATACGATAACAGGCATTTTCTCGTCAATAAGGGCGATAGGTCCGTGCTTCATTTCTGCTGACGGATAACCTTCGGCATGGATGTACGAAATTTCCTTCAGCTTTAGTGCGCCTTCGAGAGCAACAGGGTAGAGGTATCCTCGTCCGAGATAGATGCTGTTGGTTGCGTCCTTTATCTTTTCGGCAATCTGCTTTATGCTTTCGCTCTTCTGCAGAATAAGTTCTACCTTTTGAGGAATAGCGTAAAGTTCATCAACAAGGTCTGTAAATTCCTGTTCGGTAAGACCCTTGTTTGCAAGACCGACCTGCATTGCCATCATTGTCAGCACGGTAATTTGTGTGGTGAATGCCTTGGTTGATGCCACACCGATTTCTGGTCCTGCGTGTGTGTAAACACCTGCTACTGTTTCGCGTGGGATGCTTGAGCCGACCACATTGCAAATTCCAAGGACTATTGCTCCTCTTTCTTTTGCAAGCTGTATTGCAGCAAGCGTATCGGCGGTTTCACCGCTCTGGCTTATTGCAATTACAATGTCGCCCTTGTTGATGATAGGATTTCTGTACCTGAATTCCGATGCATATTCCACTTCGGTAGGTATGCGGGCAAACTCCTCGAACAGGTATTCGCCAACGAGACCGGCATGCCAGCTTGTTCCGCAGGCAACGATGATTATTCGTTTTGCTTCCTTGAGCTGGTTCATTACCCTGTGAAGTCCACCAAGAGTAAGGTTTTTTGTGTCAAGACTCAGACGACCGCGGTAAGTGTCGGCAATTGCTCTGGGCTGTTCGTAGATTTCCTTGAGCATATAGTGGTCGAAGCCGTTCTTTTCGATTTCATCGAGGCGAAGGTCAACCTGCTGGATGTCGATTTTTGCCCTGCGGTCCTTGAGGTTGGAAAGGTTAAATCCAGATTTGCTGATTGTTGCGACATCGAGGTCGTTGAGGTAGATTACCGAATTGGTATATTCTATTATAGGTGTAGCATCCGATGCAACAAAGTATTCTCCGTTGCCAAGTCCGATAACAATAGGGCTTCCCTTGCGGGCAACTGTCAGCGTTTCGGGGTCTTCGGCACTCATCACCACAATTCCGTATGCGCCTTCTACCATTTGCAATGCAGCGCGGACGGCATCATCTGGCGTAAAGTTTTCGTCCTGTGCGTGGCTTTCTGTGTATATGTACTCAATGAAGTTGACAAGCACTTCAGAATCGGTTTCACCCTTGAAGGTATAGCCTTTCTCTTCGAGAGTTGCTTTCAACTTTGCGTAATTTTCAATTATACCGTTGTGTATGAGTATGAATTTACCGTTCATCGAGACATGCGGGTGTGCATTGATGTCGTTTGGTTCCCCGTGAGTTGCCCAGCGGGTATGTCCGATGCCGATATTTCCTTTTGTATCTTCGTTCTTTACATGGTCTTCGAGGTCGCTGACTTTTCCATGGCATTTATATACATTGAACTTGCTACCGTTGTACAATGCGATTCCTGCTGAGTCGTAACCTCTGTATTCCAATCTTTTCAGTCCTTTTATCAGAACCTCGTATGCATCTCTATTGCCTATGTATCCAACAATTCCGCACATAATGCTAATATTTTGAGTAATAAACTAATATCTTAACGCTGTAATTTTCGTGAGCACCGCCATACAACATTGCCCTGTACGGGACAATCCTATTGTCGTTGGCTACCATGTATATTCCGTTGTCGGGTTCGCCTAGTTGCAGGCTTTGCAAATGCAATGGAATATTGAATGTGTATGAGTTGTCGCTATCATCGAACTGACCGCCAAAGTATTTGCTATTTGACTTGTAGTCTTCGAGGAAGTCGAACAGCCCGCTGCTGAGTATTCTTGTCATGCTCATGGCTTTTGGCGACGGAAGTTTTTCGCTTGAAGTGCCTTCCTTTATTTTAACCTTGAGCTGGGCTTTATTAATGATTATGTTCGTAGAGTCGAATAGATTTGCAAGTTCAGGGAATTTTATTTTTGTCTTCAATCCTGCAAGTCCTTGAATGTAGCAGTATTTTGATGGCTGTTCTGGATTATCGATTGCATCCTTTAGTTCGCTGTCGGCGTTGGTGTAGTCGTGTGTGTACATGTTTATTTTTGCAGCATATTCGCCGATGTTGAAGTCGAACGAGCATGTGTCCTTGTATGTAAGTACCATTTTCGACTTGCTGCTGATAAGGTTGAGTGCGTATATGCAACCGTCACCCGAATTTAGTTCGGTGTTTACATATATTCCCTTGAAGAACTTTACAAAATCTTCGTTGCTCCAAGTTGTCTGTCCTGCATTCTGTGTTATGATGCTTTCGACTAAACTTTGGGGCATTTCTACTTTTATTATGCTGTCGCTGCTGGCGGAGATGTCGGCAGATTGCAGAAGTTCGTACTGCGAAGCGTCGAAATGTGTGTCGTCGTAGTATGTTGAGTCGTATGAAATATCGGCGAGCAGTCTGTTGATGTTTATTTTCATTGACGATTCGGCACTGCCATAAATTTCATCGTATTTCAGTTGCAAAGTGAGTTTTACGCCCGTGAGGTCGTTAATGTCGATTTCTCGGTTAAACTGCACATTGTTCGACGATAGCAGCACTTGGAATGCGCATGATGCAGTTGTCTGTCCGAAAATTTCATCGTTTATTATGCCTATGGGGTTTACTGTCCTGTTTTGTGTTTCTACATGCGTGTCTCTTACTGCGAAAGTCTGTATGCCTAAAGTGTCGCACTTGAACTCCATCATGTCGCTGCTTGGCATGATTCCTGTGCCGATTGCCGAATCGTCGTCCTTGCAGGCTGTGTTTGCAATGGCAAGGATTGCTGTCAGTGCGAATGCGATTATGAGTCTTGCATTAAAGATTTTTTTCATCAGCCTTATTTTTCGATGACTGTATTGTAGAAGTTTTCACAGTTAGCGGACAAAGTGTCGTTGTCGGAGTATCCGAGCATTGGTTTTCCGCTGTCATGTATGTATTTTATTATTTCGGGGTCTATGTCCTGAGAGCCAAGTATGACGCCATCGGAGTAATCTATTGCCAGTTTGGTTATGTTTTCCCAAGTCGGTTCTTTGATTCTTTCCAAATCTTCGATTTTTACTTCTTTTTCAACGAGTTTCTTTGCGAAATCGTTGTTTATGCTACCCGAGAAGCGATCGTTGTATATTGTATAAACCACCTTGCAGTTGTTGGCAAACAGTGGGTCGTACTTGTAAACCTTTCTCATCATGAATGGGAAGATTGCCGAGAACCAGCCGTGGCAGTGAACAATGTTTGGCGCCCAGCCGAGTTTCTTTACGGTTTCGACCACGCCCTTTGAGAAGAATATGGATTTTTCGTCTGCGGTAAAATTGTCCTCGCTCTTGTCGGTGACCATGTATTTTTTCTGGAAGAGGTCTTCGTTGTCGATGAAATAAACCTGCATTCTTACAGGTTGTATCGAGGCAACCTTTATTATTAGCGGATGGTCGGTGTCGTTGATGACTAGATTCATACCGCTGAGCCTTATAACTTCGTGAAGCTGGTTTCTTCTTTCGTTAATCACGCCGAACTTAGGCATGAATATGCGTATTTCGTTTCCGAGTTCCTGAATTCCCTGTGGGAGTTTACGGCAAGCAAGCGACATCTCATTGTCAGGAACATACGGTGCAATTTCCTGTGCTACAAATAAAACTTTCAGTTTCATGCGTTGTGTTTTTACTTCAAAATAAATTAAGCCACAAAAATAATAAAAATTTTTTCAATTCTTGCACCTTATTTTAACGAAAACTTTTAAAGAATATTGTATGAAGAGGAGAGTGTTTGGTTTTAAAGGGTTGAAGACACATAGACTTGCGGTCTGACAGTCTGATTGTCTAACAGTCTTGCAGTCCGCCGACTGGTCTTCTGTCCGACAGATTTTCCGTTAGACTTTTAGACTTTCAGTCTTTTCTTCTTTTAGCCTAGAAAAAATAATTTTTGCTTTATTGGTTTTTGTAATATCTTTGCCTCTTGTTAAAGCGGACGGTGTCCGATAGGTTTAATTTAAATTAACAAAGTATGTTTCAAGAGTTTTTTACTGAACACCGCACATTGGTGTTTCTATTGGGAGTAATAATAGTAGTGCTTCCATTCTTGGTTTATTATGTAATTACAGCGCTGAGGCATCATCCGAAGGGATTGATAGCTGCTGCACTTAGCAACATGGGAGAACGCTTCGGATACTACATTATGAATGCCGTTCTTGCGTTGTTTATCGTGTCGAAGTTCGGTTTGTCCGACGCTCAGGCTGGCGCAATCTATTCGGTATTCTACTGCCTCATTTACATATTGAGCTTGGTAGGTGGTATAATTGCCGACAAGACGCAGAACTACAACCGTACTATCCAGTGGGGCCTCATTGTGATGGCTTTGGGTTATGTTGCATTGTCCATTCCTCTGTTCGGAACTGATGCCAACGGATTTATCGTTGATGGCGGCGGCGCTTGGTGGACAATCCTTATCGTAACTTGTATTTCGTTGCTTCTCATTGCATTTGGTAACGGTTTGTTCAAGGGCAACCTTCAGGCTTTGGTTGGTAAGATGTATGACAACTTCGAAGCAGAAGCTGCTAAGAAAGGTCCAGAAGCATTGGCTGAGGCAAAGGAAAGACGCGACAGCGGTTTCCAGATTTTCTATGTGTTCATCAACATAGGCGGTGTTATCGCTCCGTTTATCGCTCCGTTGATTCGCGAGTGGTGGTTGAAGATTCACAATTTTGTTTACAATGCTGATATGCCTGCTCTTTGCCACGATGTTATCAACGGTGGCGATGTTACCGAAAAGTTCACAGCAACGATGTCGCAGTCGGTTATCGACCCGTCATTGGTTCAGGGTACTACCGAATTCTGCTCGTCATACATTGATGTGTTCAACTCGGGTATTCACTTCTCATTCATCGCATCGGTTGTTGCAATGGCAATTTCGTTGACTATCTTCCTCATTTCCAAGAAGAAATTCCCGCAGCCAGCAAAGAAAGACACTACAAAGGTTGTTGAATATACAGCAGAAGAAAAGGCAGCAATGGCAAAGGAAATCAAACAGCGTATGGCTGCTTTGTTCGCAGTTCTCGGTATTGCAATCTTCTTCTGGTTCTCATTCCACCAGAACGGACAGTCGCTGTCGTTCTTCGCTCGCGACTTCGTAAGCTCCGAGGCTGTTGCTCCAGAAATCTGGCAGGCTCTCAACCCATTCTTCGTAATTGTTCTTACACCTATAATAATGATTGCTTTCGCAGCATTGACTCGCAAGGGCAAAGCAATATCGACACCTAAGAAAATCGGAATTGGTATGGGTATCGCAGCATGTGCATATCTGTTCCTTATGGTATTGTCATTCATCAACAATTATCCGTCAGCCGAAGATTTCAGAGCATTGTTAGATCCTGTTAAGTTAGGTCCTTGGGTATTGATTGTAACCTATTTCTTCCTTACAGTTGCTGAACTTTTCATTTCACCGTTGGGACTTTCGTTTGTATCGAAGGTTGCTCCGCGTCACATGGTAGGTCTTTGCCAAGGCTTGTGGCTTGGCGCTACCGCAGTAGGAAACATCTTCCTGTGGATTGGTCCTTTGATGTACAACGCATGGCCAATACAGTACTGCTGGTTGGTATTCGCAATAGTTTGCGTAATTTCAATGGCAGTTATGTTCGGTATGGTAAAATGGCTCGAAAGAGTTGCAAAGTAATTGGTATGAATTTACTAAATACGATAAGGCGGACGATTGTCCGCCTTTTTTGTTTGTTGCAGGAAGGGCATCTTTGATTTGAATGCAATAAATCATATTTATCTTCCATAAAAGAAATTTTTATTATTGGTGTCGTTGCGCGCAACGACCCTGCTGTACAGACGCAATTCATTGCGTCTCAACAAATACGGACGATGCATGCATCGTCCC
>JAFZLK010000074.1 GCA_017551515.1 Bacteroidales bacterium
ACACCCGAGAGGTCGAGACTTTCGAGCAGCATGGGGGCGGCGGTAATTTCGTTGCTCTTCTCGCCACACATTTCAGTTCCCATAGTTATGCCGTCCTCAACAGAATAGGCCGAGACGATGTCCGGACATCTGCCGTCAGCCTGCGCCGTCCCCCTCATGCACTTGCCGTCCACGGCTACAACCTTGAGACCGTCATCGTCCGTCACGATGAACTTCCTTGCAAATTCGGCGAACAGGCTGGCAAAGACTTGGTCGTCAATTCTTTTGAACACGTGGCTGAATGTAGGTTCCGAGGCTATGCCCTTGAGGCACATGCCCATGGAGTTCAACTTCCTGATATGCTTCCGTCCGAAAGCGATTATGTCTGGCCTGGACACGCACCTGCATAGTCTCGCCATTATGTTCAACAGTAGCATGTCTGGAAGTCCGTGCTTGTAGTTTGCACTCATTCTCCTGAACTCTGGAACGGAATAGACCATATCCAGAAGTTCCTCGTTAATACCCCTTATGCGGGGTTGCGAATGTTTCTTTTCCTGTTAATAAATATATCGTTTTTTTTTTACGTCAAAAAAGTTGATTTTCAGAAAAATAAGTTGTATTTTTACGGAGTAAAAATAGGGCGGGCGGAAAAATGACCTGTCATCGCCGTCCGCCCATATAAAAAATATAACACAATGAAAAAGAAACACTTACGATAGCGTTTCCGTGCTATCGTGCGCGTACTCTTCTCCATTTGTGCGCAAAATTACAAAAATGAAAAATAGTGTCCAAATGAAAGAGCCGTGGTAATCAGGTATAAATATTTTCTCAAAACCCGACCCATTTTGAGGCTGTCCAAAAATGACAGCCTCATTTATTTCTGCTAAATCCTCTTATGCACAAAGCATTGGTATCAGCCAGAGGAATATTACTTGTGTCAAAACGTAAACAGGAAGAAGAACAACCAACGAGAACTTTATGATGTAACCGAAGAAAGACGGCATCTTGATTCCGTTTTCTTCTGCTATGGACTTTACCATAAAGTTTGGTCCGTTGCCAATGTAAGTCATAGCACCAAAGAATACTGCACCAACCGAAATTGCTTTTAGAAGTATTTCTGGAATATCGGCAACGATGTTTCCACCGATAGCAGCAACGGTGTCGGGAGTAAGTCCCGATGCAACGCCGTGGAATGCCAGTGCGGTAGGAGCGTTGTCGAGGAAGGAACTCATTGCACCAGTGAGGTAGTAGAACTGCCACGGAGCGTCAAGTCCCCACGATGCAGCGTTTGCCTTCAAATACATCATGGTAGGAACCATTGTGGTGAAGATGCCGAGGAACAATACAGCAACCTCGATAATCGGTGTCCACGAGTACTTGTTGTCGGTACGGACTTTCTTCTTGGTTGTAAGAAGTGAAATGATAATCAATGCTACAAGGACATATTCACGCAGGAACTTTATCCACATTGGAGCGTCTTCGGCACCCATTGCGGGGATTGTGCCTGCATTGATGAATGCAACTGATGCAACAACACCTGCCAGCCAGAGGAAATTCAGTTTTCCTTCGAGTCTGATAGGCTGCTTTAAGGTCTTATCGAGCATAATGTCTGCCGGATTTTCCTTCTTGTAGAAGTGTGTATCAAGGATGAAATATATCAGCAGAAGCAATATGTTTGCAAATGCCCATTCTGGAACCAAGTGCAGGAACCATGTGAAGTCTGCGCCACGCAGGTAGAGCAAAAACAGTGGCGGGTCGCCCAGTGGTGTGAGCAAACCACCGCAGTTTGCAACTGCCGCAATGAAGAACAATATGGTGTGAACCTTGTATTTTCGTTCTGCATTTGTGCGGATTATAGGACGAATGAGAAGCATTGCTGCACCTGTCGTTCCCATTATTGATGCCAAAACCGAACCTATTCCGAGGAACAGAGTGTTGATTTTTGGTTTTGCCTCAATGTCGCCTTTCAGATGGATGCCGCCTGTGATTACAAACAACGAACCCAATAGTATTATGAAAGGAATGTAGTCGAACAAAAGTTGGTGTTCAAGATTGTGTGTCATTCCGTTTACTATTAGGAATATCGCTACGGGCGTTCCGAGTATAAGCGAAACTAAAAGTTTGTTTAGGTTTTTCTCCCACCAGTGTTCGAGTTTGTGAATCAGCGGGCATACTGCAATCATGAGCAGCATAAGCACAAATGGCACGCTTGCCCACAACGGCATGGTTGTTTCGGTGATGTCTAATAGCATAATTGTTGCGTTTTTTGATTATGTTTTCCTGTTTATTGAAAAAAAGTGGAGACGCATTGCATCTCCACCTTATAATATTATCGTGTCAAGCCACCAGCAATGATTATCTTCATGATTTCTGATGTGCCGCCCGATGGAACGATAGCGAGAGCGTCACGCATGTATCTACCTGCTGCGTACTCGTTGATTACACCGTAGCCACCCATAAGTTCGATGGTGCGCTTTGCTGCGCGGATAGCAGCTTCTGATGCGTACAACTTGGCAGCTGCAACATCGGGAACACATTCTGTTCCACGGTCGTAGATGTTGGTTGCGTTGAAAAGCATACATTCTGCCGCTTCGTATTCAACCTTGTTTTCTGCAATGAGGAACTGGATAGCCTGCAATGCTGTCATTGGCTTTCCGTAGATTACGCGTTCCTTTGCGAACTTGATACCGTCTTCGAGGCAAGCCTTAAGAACGCCAGTTGCGATTGCTGCCATACCCGAACGACCGAAATGTCCGATGGTGTGCATTGCTACCTTCATACCGTCACCAACCTTGCTGAGCAAGCAGTCGTCATCGATCTTAACATCGTTGAGGATGACTTCGCCGGTAACAGAACCCTTGAGTCCGAGCTTATGCTCTTCGCGACCTGGTGCCAAACCTGGAGTTTCGGGCGGAACGATGACTGCGCTCAATATCTTGCGACCTTTTTCGTTTACACCGCTGCAACCGATTATTACATTTACATTTGCAATGTGCGAGTTGGTAATGAAGCACTTACGGCCATTTACTACGAAGCCTGTATCTGTCTTGTCGATTGTTGTGCCTTGATTTCCGAGGTCAGAACCGCCAGTTGGTTCTGTTGCCGAAAGACCGCCAACCTTTGTACCTGCGCAAAGTTCCGGCAAGTATTTCTGCTTCTGTTCTTCGGTACCCCAGTTGAGGATAGCTGCAACGCCGAGGTCGTGAGTCATTATTGCGATTCCGAGACCAGCCGAGTAGCGCGAAACTTCTTCAATGATGATAGCTCTTTCGGTAAGTCCGAGACCTACACCGCCGTACTGTTCCGGTACAAAGCAACCGAGCATACCCATCTGACCAAGTTCTGGCCAAAGTTCTACTGGACATTTATCTTCTGCATCCCATTCTGCTGCGTGTGGAGCGATTCTCTGTTCTACGAATTCGCGTACAGCAGTTTGTAACATTTTCTGATCTTCTGTGAAAAATTGAAACATAATTCCTTTATTTTTAATTGTTTATATTACGCTTTGTGTAAAATTACACTTTTCATTATCGAGTGCAAATATCATCAAATAAATTGAGGATTGCAAATTTTTTTGCGCAACTATATACAAGTTGACAAAAAATCAACATTCTTTGACTCTTTCGGTCATTTACTTGCTTCGCTGCGTGAACTAAAGGTTCGGAAGGTATAATGAACCTGCGATACGGAACGAGGAGCAGTGTGAATTAACCTATCCGAAACGCTGCTTGCAGCCTCGCGAAGCTTGCTAGCAATCTCCAACTGTACTGTAATAAATGAGATTTCGCATAAACGAACTCACAAGCAACGTACCTTATGCTGTTCGTTCTGTCTTGCGAAATGACTAAAAGGGGTAGAAAAATAAAATCTTTCGACTATAAAGAATACAAAATGTGTCAATTGTAGTTTTGAAGTATATTGGTAATTTGTTTATAATAAGTGTGTTGTGTACTTAAATTGTGTTGCGAAAATTTTCGTTGCGAAAAATTTCGCAATGCTTGAAATTGTCATTGTCCATTATAATTTATAATCCATCTTCTGAAAAATGGGTCTTCGATTTCGTATTTTTCATCCTTGATTATGTATCCGTTGTGCATAAGTCGTTTTAGTGCGCTGAATGTTGTGCTTGTCGGGAGTTGTCTGTTAGAAAGCGGGGTTTCATCGGAGCAGACCATTTGCAGGATTTTTTTGTCGGTCTTGTTGAAATTTATCCAGATACGCTCGTAGTCGAAGTCGTGAAGCAGAAGAATTCTGCTTATTGATTCGTCAATTAGGTTCTTTGTAATGCCTTCGCGATATGCGAGATCCCATATTTGGAAAGCAAGCTGTTGGGTATAATATGGGTGGCATTTTGTTATTTTGAGTATTTCCGACACCAGTTCTTTGTATTCTATATCTTTTAATGTAGAGAGCCTTTCGTTCAGGTATTCCTCAAAATCGACTTGCGGGATTTTGTTGAGCCGCATCATTTGTCCGAAATGGTAGAATGCCGACTTTTTCCTTTCAAAGATTTGTTCCATCATCGATTCCTGACTGCCAAGGAATATGTAGTTGATGTTCTTCTGCAGTTGCATTATTGCACGCAGTTTTTTGTCCAGACCTTTGCCGATGTTGTTTATTTCCTGGAATTCGTCAAGTATTACGATAAGCCTTTTGTTTGCCGAACTTACCTTTTCCAGTAGCATTATGGCGTCTTCAAGCATTACATTGCTGTTGGTGCTTGGGTTGAACGAAATCTCAATGTTTCCAGTCTGCAGGTCGGAAGTTACGGTTGGAACGAAGTGGAAGTTTGCAATCAGGTGCTTCAGTTTCTCCTTCGGGTAGATTTTGAAGACTGCCTTTAGGATTCTTGTTGCAAATTCGTTTGCATCCGTTATGCTTTGCAGGTTAAGCATTATGTACGGACGACCGATTTTTTTCATGCTTTTGAGTACGAGACTACTTTTTCCGTAGCGGCGTGGACTGATTAGTATGAGGTGGTTTTCGCTGTCCATTATGCCACAGATGTACGACAGTTCGTATTTTCTGTCGGTGAAGAAATCGTCATCGACTACGCTTCCGAATTTAAAAGGGTTCTTCATCTTGCGAAAAGTTCGTTTCTAATTTTTTCGCAAATATAACTATTTTTATTTTACAGTAATAACTTTTGCGAAAATATTCATTGCGAAAAATTTCGCAAGTAAATTGAGGTGCTTGTTTTGCATAATAATGAGGGATTTGTTTCGGGAAATGTTATGAAATAAAAATCAGCAGCCGACGAGTTGCCGGTTGCTGTATATATTTATCATTCCGTTATTTTATATCCGCATTGCAAATGCTGATATTCAATCGCGAACGCAACGCACTGACCTTCCGTAGTCTTTATTGCTTTCGTTTCTTCCCATGTCGGTTGTATCGTAGTGAAGACCGCGGCAGTACGCGTCGCTACTGCTGTTTTCTGTAGCAGTCCAAAAGCCAGTGTATAAGCTAAAACCGTAGTAACTACCAGAGTAGAAGCCTGCTGGCAATGCACCGAAACCTGTAGAATTATTGTTGGCAGGAGTGTTACCTACATTACAGATTTCAGCACTGCTACTCCAACCAGTAGACGATGCAAGCGACTTGGCAATATAAGTAGAATCGCTTCCACATTGAAACTCACTCTGCGAACTCAAATAGTCGGTAAGTTGTCTCCACTCGGCATCGCTTGGTAGGTGCCAACCATTGGGACAAACACCCTGCACTCCGCTTGGATTAGCACTGCTACTGCTGTTTCCGTTCATAGCTGCTGGCCAATTGTACAAATAACCGTAAGTTGCAACATTTGAAGAATTATTGTTTGGATAATAGCGGTATTTTATTGTAGTGCTTGTTGTAGTGCCTATTGTTGTATTGCCTTCATAGCGAAGATTATCTGCCATCCATATTTGATTTCCTATCTTTACCATATTGTAATGATTTCCATCACGTTCATCAGTAAAACCAAATCTAAGATCTATATCTTCCAAAATTTCTTCGTGGGCTGTTGTAATAGAATCCAATCTTAAAGACAAACTATCAATACGTGATATTAGTCTATCTACATATATCTTTGTTGCTGCATCTTGATTTTCTGTAGGATCGGTCACATTCTTCAATTGTGTATTAAGTGAATTACCTAGTGCAGCAACATCAGCAATATTTTGGGTTTCAGTATAAGATGTCAGATAATTTGCATCGTTATCAAATGCAGAAACAGCAGTTGGAATGGTTGGAATTTCTGGTGTATTATAAATTTCAGAATAATCGTATGCTGGTTTTGTTTCTGCTTTTGCCCATTCAGGAACCGTCGGATCAGTTTCTTCGGTAAGGAAACCACTTACATCGGGAACATTGCCAGCCGATTGTGCGTACATTGCATACGGAACCGAAAGCAACTGGCTTACGCCTATAATATCATAATTATCTCCACCGTTCATATCAGTTTCGGTTTTTACGAAATATGGTCCGTTTGCCCAGTTGATTGCGGAGAAATCATCGTTGCTTGTGCCGTTTCCTATTTCAATCGTAACCAATCCGTTAGCATTGGTCGTTGCCGAATGGGTTTCTGTATATACGGCTTCACCATCGATGCTTCCCTGCAAGATGCTTACTCGCACCGAAATTTCACTGTTTGTAACTAAATTGTTGTCGCTTCCGCGAACTACCGCCTGATAACTCATCTTTTGCGGTACTTGTGCAAATGTCATTGCACTGATAATAAGACAGAATACTGCCAAAATGAAATTTTTCTTCATCGTTATATTCTTATTATTTGTTTAACCTTTGTTTTTGTAGTGGACGTTGCACACAACGTCGCTACAGATTACCTTATTAATTCTTCACAACTTTAAATGTTTTTACCTCGTTTTTCTCTTTCGTTATGCAAACAAAATATGTGGCTGGCGATAATAGCTGCATGTCAATGATTGTATTGTCCGAAACGATCTGCTTAACAGAGAGTTGCTTTCCTGTCACATCAAAGACTGTGCATACCAATCCACTAACATCATCACCTTCAATCAAAAGATTCAAGAAATTGTTTGTCGGGTTCGGAAATGCCGACAATGAAATCGCACTTGAAATAGGATTTTGCACTTCTGTAACATCATAAATTTCGTATGCTTGTTGCACACCTTCACTAACTTGTCCGCTCTGTTCATCATTGGCAGAATAGAATGTCTGTCCAATTGTGAAACTTGAAGAACCACCGCTTCCCAACGCTTCACCTCCCGAAGCGGAAACTGCACTTTGCGCATACGCACCAATGCCTATAATCTGTACGCAAAAAATAATAAATATCTTCTTCATTTTCAGTTTTTTTTAGTTGCAAGCCCCAAACAGCGTTTACATTCTACTATAAAAAAGTGGGCTTCGATTAACTCTTATCTGACAAGAAGGCTCTGGACTGCCCAACACTCAAACAAGAAAAAGCCCACGGATAAACCGTGAACATTTTCACTTTACTCTTGAGTGTTTTGAAAAATTGTCCAGATTTTTCTTGCCAAGAACAAAAGCAAAAACGCTTTTTTATTTTATTTCAATCTAAAGTTTCAATTTTCTATGTTCTTCTACATTGGCGAAATGTTTTTTAGTTGTACATCGTGTTAATTGTTGCAAATGTAATAATATTTTTGGTTGCAGGACAAGATTATTATGGAATTTTCTAATACTCTTCTCTGAATGTATTATAAGCCTCTTAGCGCATTTAATTAATGTCAGGATATATATCTAATCTATCTGTAAAATATTTATTCTTAATGTATTCTGCCAAAGATTTATGAATATTAATGCAGCATAATTGTGGCAAAATACCATTCTTGACACCAAAATATAGTTCAAATGGTTCTTTGTCTTTTGTGTATAATAAAAAAAATCCTTGCTGTGCAATTAGGTTAATATTAGACCAACCAGACGAACATTAAAGTACTAAATGACTTGAAGGGGATTGTTTTGTCAAATAATCTATGCAAGCATACGCGCACATGCAGCCGAAAACCACTGGAATATAGCTTATTGTGCCGACATTCGATTTCTTGTTGGTGCTTTCTTCCTCCACAATGGCGCTTTTATCGACAAGTTCGGGAGAGAAAACTACGGTTATACCTTTGTAGATACCAATTCGGTGAAGGCGTTTGCGTAGCATCAGTGCGAGACGGCAGTTGTATGTCTTTGAAATGTCGGCAATCTGAATCAACTGCGGATTTTTCTTTCCGCCCGATCCCATACAACTTACAGATGGAATGCCGTTCTGGTGGCAGATTCTCATCAAATGCATCTTGGGCGAAAGTGTATCGATGGCATCAACCACAAAATCCCAGTTGCCGTTTTTTAGCGTGGATTCAAGAAATTCGTCACGAAGATATTCGCCTATAACAGTGAGGTTTATGTCGGGATTTATGGCACGGAAGCGCTTGGCAAATTCTTCGGCTTTGGGTTTCCCGATGTTTTCGTGTGTGGCAATCAACTGACGGTTAATGTTGGTTTCGGAAACGCAGTCGGCATCGACTATGGTAAGGTTCTGTATGCCAGCGCGTACAAGTTGTTCGGCTGCCGCACCACCCACACCGCCAAGTCCGCAGACAAGCACTTTTGCCGTGCGGAGAATGTTCATCTTTTCTTCGCCTAGAAGCAATTCGGTGCGTTCTTGCCAACTCATAAATTTATGGATTTCAGGTTCTTGTCAATAATTTCGCAAAGTTCTTCCAACGAAATGTTCATCCAGCGTGTTGCCGATTTGTAAACATTCTCGACAGGGAAATTTCCGTCATCGGTTTCGAAAAACAGTCTTTCGCGAGGGACAAACGAGAAGAATTTTGACGATTTCTTGTCCTTCGACAGCAGAGAATGTGATATTGAAAAGTAGATTCCGCAGTCGATGAGTGGGCTTACCTGCGAGAGTTTTCCGCAGAATCCGTGCAGAATCCACGGTTGCGAAGGTTGCAATTTCTTCTTTTCCGCAATAAGGTGCTGGAATTGCTTTACGCAATGAATTATCATTGGTTTTTGCAGTTTTTCCGACAGTGCCACATGTGCTTCAAAGATTTCGGTTTGTCCTGCAAGGTCAAGTCCGCTTTTCTTGTCGAATCCGGTTTCGCCGATGGCTACAACCTGCGGATTTTCGGCAGCGCGGGCGATTTCCGTCATCTTGTGGATTGAGTTCTTGTCATAGTACCACGGGTGCAGTCCCACTGAGTATTTTTTGCCTTCCGACAGGTTGGCGTACTCGCTGAGGCTTATTATGCCCGCCGTCTCCGATGTGTTGTGCGTATGGAAGTTGAAGAAATTCATATAGATTATTGGTAAACATTTATAACGATGAATTTATAAAATTCACCTTTAATTCTTCATCAGAAACATTATGGTCAAACACTATTTCCATATCGTTGCAAAGATACGAATTATTTTATTCACAAAGTGTTTTGTGTTTGAAAAATGATTGCCGCGAGATGTTAGTGGATGTGATGTCATCAAAGTCATATCAAAATCATCATTCAAAAATATTTCATTTTGAGCTTTGACCAATTGATTTGTTTTATATTTTTGCGATGTAAAAAAGTGCAAAATTCGGAATCGTACTCCCGAATTTCATAAGAAAATCGGGAGTGTACTTAGCAATTTTAGTGATTATGTATAAGAGAATTTTTGACATAGAGAACAAATTAGATGAAGGGATGTTTCTATTTGGCGCACGTCAGACAGGCAAATCCACTCTTTTGAAAGAACGATTTAAAGATGCGATTTACTATGATTTGCTCAATCCTAATGTGCGGAGGGCATTCAAGTTGAATCCAAATTCCTTTTGGGAGGCTTTACAGGACAAACCAGCTGGTACGCTTGTCATAGTGGATGAAATACAAAAAGTTCCAGAACTACTGGATGTTGTCCATTCTTTGATGGTGGACAGGGGTTTATTCTTCATACTTAGTGGTTCCAGCGCAAGAAAACTCAAGCGTTCTGGTGCCAATACGCTCGGAGGTCGTGCCATACCTGAAACGCTTTATCCGCTTGTGTGGCCTGAGGTTACTGATTTTCAGATTGACCGTGCTGTACAGAATGGTATGATTCCCCGTCATTATATGGTAGAGGATGCCACAAAGCGTCTTTCGGGCTATGTAAAAGTTTACCTTGATGAAGAAATCAGAGAAGAAGGAGAGGTTAGGGAACTTGATGCATTTGAACGTTTTATGGAAGTTGCTGCCATTTCCGATGGAGAAATGCTGAACTATGCCAACATTGCTTCTGACTGTGGTGTTTCTGCCAAAACTGTCAAGTCTTATTTCCAGATTCTTTATGATACGCTTGTCGGGTACGAAATCCCCGCATTTAGGAAAGAAATCAAACGAAAAGTTATGCAGTCACCACGATTCTACTATTTCGATGTTGGTCTTGCCAACTATCTTATGGGGCGTCATTCCCTGAAGCGTGGCACTGATGATTACGGGCATGCCTTTGAGCACTTTGTAATGCAGGAAATCATTGCATACAAAGGATACAACGACAAGCGGGATGTTATTTCATATTGGCACACCTACGATAAAAAAGAGGTAGATGCAATTATCGGTGATGCAAAGGTAGCCATTGAAATTAAATCCACAGAGCATGTAGAAACCAAGCATAAAAAAGGACTCAAGGCCTTCAAGGAAGAACATCCTGACTGTCGCTTGATTCTAGTGTCCCTTGACCCAATTACCCGCAAATCAGGAGACGAAGAACTGATATATGTCCTTGACTTTTTGAAAATGCTTTGGGGCGGTGAAATATTCTGAAACGACAATCAACTATTCGGACGCAGGTTTTGGTTGCGGAATTTATCCCACTCACTGCATTTTGTATGCCCGCAAAGCATTGCGAGCCTACAATTGAACTTTTCCCTTGAACAACCAGAAACGATTGGGCTGAACAGCGAACAGCTTAAAAGACATTAAGCCTGTCAACCTTTGAGCCTGTTTGTCCAATCTAGAAACAGCGTCAGCGAGAAACGTGCGAAGCACACAGAAACCTAGAAACAGCGAAGCGTAGAAACGGCGGAGCCATTCAACCTAGAAACTGCGTAGCGGGAAACGCCGAAGGCATATAAACCGATAAACGGCGCAGCCATAGAAACACAGAAACTTTCAAACGGCGTAGCCAATTAGTATCCTCCCCAGAACTTTCTTAGGAACCATTCTGTTGCTGCAAAAAGCAGTATGCACACGAAAATGTACCAGAAGTCAATTATGGACGACAGCGATTCCTTTTCGTATGAAACGCTCTGTATGTTGGGGTTAGCCTCGAGGTCGTCCTTTATCCTTGAAATCTCGCTTGGATAGTAAACCTTTCCGCCGTTTGCACCGGCTATCGAGTACAGAACATTGTGGTTTGCTGTAATGTTTTGTGCTTCAAGGTTAAGGTTTCTGACCATTATGGCTATGTTAGTTTCGTATTTGTTTCCGTCGAATTCGGTTGCGAAGTTGCAGGTGTAGTTGCCCTTGCCGAGCCGTCCGAGGTCGATGCGGTAGGAGTTGCCGTTGGGTTCCATCATGTACTTGAACTCGTTGTCGGTGCTGTCTTTCAGCGTTGCTTCGATTTCAAGGTCGGGAACTAATTCGTATGCATCGTTGTAGAATTCGGCGGTGATAATGATGTTCTCGTTGTCGGTGTAAAGGCGTTTTGCCTCGACATTCAGTTTGTTTTTCTGCTGCTTGGTGATTGTGAAGCGCACTATCTTGTTTATCAGCGTGTTGAAATTTTCATTGCTGGATGATTGCTTGTAGTCGTAGATTCTCCAGCGCCACAATCCTTCGCCCATAATGTAGCAGCATTTGCGGTTGTCCCTGTCGGTGAAGAATACAAGCGGTTTTTCTGTTTTGATTCCATTAATGGTTTGGTACAGAAGTATTTTCGATTCTCCATTAATTTTCGGACTTCCGTATGGAACTTTGAGCGGAGGAAGTTGCTGCAGGAACTCTGGCGCATCAATTGTGAACGAGTTGAAACTCGAATTCAGTGATGGCACAGCGTCATCAAACGAGTTGAAGTTTGCGTTGACTTTCAAGTCGGTACCAAGTTTGTCGAAGTCGGAGAACGATGTCTGCGTGCCGAGTATGAAAATTTGCGGTATGCCGAACTTTTCAATTTCGGTGAAAACATTCTGCGCCTTGTTCTTAATAGTCGGCAACTGGTGGACTATCACAAGGTCGTAGCCTTTTGCGCTGATGTTGTTTTCGTATGAATACTTAGTTTCGATTTCAAGGTCGGGATTGCTTTTCAGTGCCGACTTTATTGCGCCTACATCGGGGTGGGGCGCATCGGCAAGAATGAGAATCTTGCTTCGCTTGTCGATGACTTCGATGTAAAATTCGGCATCGTTGTTTTCGTAACTTGTTTCTTTGTCAAGATGTTGCAGTGAAACTTTGTATTGTTGCAATCCGATGAGGTCTGCGGTAAGTTCAACTTCAATGCTTTTTGTCGTGCCGTTTTCGGGCATGTCGAAATTGCTTGTGTAAACGCTTTGACCTTTGCGGGTGATTTTTATCTGCGCCTGCTTTTCGGAGCATTTGTCGGCAGAAACAAGGATTCTCACGGGGAACTTGTTGCCAAGGAAAGTTACGCTGTTGTGGACTATGTCCTTAATCATCAGGTCTTTGTGTGGAACGGTGTCGCCCATTGCAATGCACATCACGGGGTATTTTGATGGCGATGCGTACTGCGGATTTTGACCTTTGTTGTAGATTCCGTCGGTGGCGAGGATTACCGCACCCATGTTTGCACCAGCGTAACGCGATGATA
Source organism: Bacteroidales bacterium (assembly GCA_017551515.1). Taxonomy (GTDB): domain Bacteria; phylum Bacteroidota; class Bacteroidia; order Bacteroidales; family ML635J-15; genus Bact-19. Next base: position 12,748 of record JAFZLK010000074.1, read on the forward strand.
TTTCGCTGAATACAGATGATATGTTGGTGGCATCGCCAGTGAAGTTTATGCTGTCGCTGTTTTCTATTCCATCCGAGAACGGAAGCATGCAGACATCAAACTTTTCGCTCAAATCTTCGGCAAGTTGCGTGATGTTTTTTGTGTATTCATTCTTGTAGAAGGCGGAATCTTTGTTGTAAAGTATTGATTTTGAGTTGTCCTGTGCGATTACAACAATCGGCTTACGAATGTCGTAGGTAAGGTGCTTTACAATGGGGTTGAGCAGAAGTGCCATTGTAAGGAAAATGAATATTGCACGCAGGGCTGTCATCAGTTTGCGTTTCCACGGCTCTATTTCGGCGAAGGTCTTGTCCTTGTGGTACAGGAAAATCGCTATCGCAACGGCGACAATCGCCATCGGAATCAGCAGCCACGGGGAATATTCAAAGTAGAATTTCAAAGCAGAAAAGTTTATGTTAGCATTGCGCCACAAACATTAATTACTTGACCTGAAATGTATTGCGACATGTCCGAGGCGAGGAATACGGCTACGTTGGCAACATCTTCGGGACGACCTGCGCGCTTGAGCGGAATTGCATCGATGATGGCTTTCTTCTGTTCGTCGTTCAATGCGGCTGTCATATCGGTTTCGATGAAACCGGGGGCTATGGCGTTGCATCGTATGTTTCTGCTACCCAGTTCTTTGGCAACCGACTTTGTGAAACCTACGATTCCTGCCTTTGATGCAGCGTAGTTTGCCTGACCGGCATTGCCCGACAGTCCCACCACCGAACTAAGGTTGATGATAGAACCTTCGCGTTGCTTGAGCATTATGCGCTGTACGGCCTTGGTATAGTTGAATGACGACTTCAGGTTGGTGGCAATTACATTGTCCCATTGTTCTTCGCTCATTCGCATGAGCAGAGTGTCGGCGGTTATTCCTGCATTGTTGACAAGGATGTCGATGCGCGAGAATTTTTTCAGTACTTCGCTGGCAATTTCGTCAGCACGGGCAAAATCCTTTGCATCGGCTTCAAAGTAGAGGCATTCCACGCCAAGTTCTGCAAGTTCCTTTTCGAGAGAAGCGACATTTTCGTTGCGGTGGGTGGAGGTAAAGGCGACATTTGCGCCTGCTTTTGCAAATTCAATAGCAATTGCCCTGCCTATTCCGCGTGATGCACCAGTTATCAGTGCCGTTTTTCCTGTTAGTAAACCCATAATTATAATGGTGTCAAATTTTGTGCAAAGGTAATGAAATTTCAATGATTTGAAAATTTGATGATTCAAAGATTTAAAAAATCAATGATATGTAGCATCGCAATGCGTTGCGATGGTTTGTTTTGTTGAGACGCAAAATTTTGCGTCTGTACAATGATTATGGATTCAAAAATTAAATGGTTTGAAAGTTTCATTGTACATTATTAATTATCTAAAATCGTAATTCGTCAATCTAAAATAATATTGTATTTTTGTCCGACTTTAAAAACATACCATTATGTCGGTACATAAGGAAATAAAGAAGGTTACCACCCATATTCTTCAGGAGATGAAGAACCGTGGCGAAAAGATTTCGATGCTCACTGCCTACGATTACAGCATGGCGAAAATCATTGACAAGGCGGGAATTGATGTTATTCTTGTCGGTGACTCGGCATCGAATGTGATGGCTGGCTACGAAACAACCTTGCCGATAACTCTCGACGAGATGATTTACCATGCCAAAAGCGTTGTTCGCGCTGTCGATAGGGCTTTGGTAATTGTCGATTTGCCATTTGGAACTTATCAGAGCAATTCTAAGGAGGCTTTGTCTTCGGCAATACGTATCATGAAGGAAACTGGTGCAGGAGCCGTGAAACTCGAAGGCGGAATGGAGTCGGAAGAATCCATAAAGCGCATTCTCTCGGCTGGCATTCCTGTAATGGGACATTTGGGACTAACCCCGCAGAGTATAAACAAGTTTGGAACATACGCTGTGCGCGCAAAGGACGATGAGGAAGCATCGCGTTTGGTGGAAGATGCATATCTGCTTCAGGAACTTGGTTGCTTTGCCATTGTGTTGGAAAAAATTCCGGCAAGTCTGACATCGCGTATTGTTTCAGAAATTAAGATTCCAATCATTGGTATTGGTGCAGGTGCCGCCGATGGTCAGGTGCTTGTAATGCACGACATGCTTGGTATTACACAGGAATTTTCGCCACGCTTTTTGCGCCGTTATGCCGACTTGGACACGGTGATAACCGGAGCGGTATCAAACTATATCAGCGATGTGAAGTCGGGCGATTTCCCCAATGAGCAGGAGCAGTACTGACAAATTTTGTCGTATCATGGCAGAGATTCAAAACACAAGTCCGCAGACGGTTGATATTCTGTACGAAGACAACCATATAATTGCCGTAAACAAGCAGGCAGGTCAGATTGTGCAGGGCGACAACACTGGCGACAAACCTTTGTCGGAGATATTGAAATCCTACATCAAGGAGCGCGACCACAAGCCGGGTAATGTTTTTCTCGGTGTTCCGCATCGCATCGACCGTCCTGTGAGTGGAGTGGTTTTGTTTGCAAAGACGAGCAAGGCATTGACGCGCCTGAGCGAACTTTTCCGTACTAAGGATGCGCATAAGACTTATTTGGCAGTGGTTGGCAACAAGCCGCCAAAGGACAGCGACACGCTTGTGGATTACATATACCGCAATGTCAAGCAGAACAAGTCGTATGTGGTCGATGAGAAGCATCCCGAGGCAAAGCGGTCGAGTTTGTCGTACAAGGTGATTGGACATTCGGAGCGGTATTATTTGCTTGAGGTTGACTTGCATACAGGTCGTCATCATCAGATTCGCTGTCAGTTGGCAAATATGGGATGTCCAATCCGTGGCGATTTGAAGTACGGTTATCCGCGTTCCAACAAAAATGGAGGCATAAACCTTCATGCCGTGCGTATTACTTTTGTCCATCCCGTGAAAAAGGAGGAGATTGTCATTGAGGCGCCGTTTCCGGATGAAAAGATTTGGAAGATATTCTGAATCTGTCTTCCCTTTTGTCATTCTGAATTTATTTCAGAATCTGAAAAGGAATGGGTTGTTTAATAAGTGTAAAAAGAGGCTGTCCAAAAAAGTTTGGCAGCCCTTTTTGTTTATGTCACTATACATTCGATGAATGCTCTTAAAAAATGAATTGTATTCCTGCACTGTCGCGGGCGGCCTTGCAACAAAAAGGGAAACTTGCTTAGCGGCGTTTCCTTTTTTGTTTTCATGCCTTTTGAATGCAAGCATTAATGCCGAGAAAGGGATTGTAGATCCCTGCGCTGCCGCGGGCGACCTTGCAACAAAAAGGGAAACTTGCTCCGCCGCGTTTCCTTTTTTGTTTTCTGCACCTTCTTTTGAATGCAAGCATTCAACGAAGGCAGAAAACAAAAAGAGTGAAGCAAAACTTCACTCTTTTTGTTGCGGAGAGAAAGGGATTCGAACCCCCGGTACTCGAAAGAGTACAACGGTTTTCGAGACCGCCCCATTCGACCACTCTGGCATCTCTCCAAGGTCGTTTAGCGCAATAAAGAATGTTTTTCTTTAGGGACTTCCGCGCTTTAGCGGAGAAAGAGGGATTCGAACCCCCGGAACCCTCGCGAGTTCAACGGTTTTCAAGACCGCCGCATTCGACCACTCTGCCATTTCTCCGAGCGGTGCAAAAGTACTACAAATTAAATTCTCGGCAAAGTTATTTTCCTTATTTTTTAATCACACACAAACCTATCATTACCAACATATTAAAATACAATTACACAAAAACAAAAAACATAATTCTCCTATACCCAAACAAAAATCGTCATTTGGAAACCATTTTTTGATAAAAATCGAAAGACAAATATTGTCATTTGGCAATAATGCTATATATTTGCACCGCTATGCCAACCAACAACAATATAATAGAGCCACAAGCAAAGGAAGACATCAAATCGCTGGACAGAAACAACCTTATTCTGTACAACGATGACAAAAATTCCTTCGACCATGTAATAACATGCCTAGTAAACATATGCGAACATGATATGATACAGGCAGAACAATGCACATACATAGCCAACTACAAAGGACGTTGCGACATAAAAAAAGGTGAGTACAAATACCTTAAGGAACTCAAGGATGCCTTGATAGGCAAAGGGCTGATTGTTTCAATAGAATAAAAAAAGTCGGACAAATCATCCGACTTTTATGTTATAATACCTATAATTAATTATTCCATGACATATTCTTCAACAACGTTAATAGGAGAATGCGTTCCAACAATTGTTATGTTTAGATCCAATATAATATGTAACAAAACGCCTCTATCGTTATAAACAATCTTTGATTTTGGTATATTACCTTCCTTGTTGCCGACAATCCTTACCTTGTAATCATTTATTGCAGCCTCGTTTTCTGTATATGCTACACTAGCTTCCTGAGTTGGTATATCCAAATATACATAGTTGTAACGCATAGAATCAACGGCAGCTTCATATGACATTCCCTTGTAAAAAGCGACTTCCTTATCAGAAGCCATGCCAAGGAAACCGACTTGGTCGGAACGAGTACGTGGAGAAAGTTCAGGAGAGAACAAATCTGCATCAACTTTGAAAGAAACTTTCTGATCATTGTACACATGGCAGGCCACTTTAGAAAACCTTATTCTTCCTGCGACATTATTAACTGCAGAAATGTTTGAATAATAAGCGGTATCGCGGCTCATTGAACTAATTCCCATACCAGCATCGTATCTGTTTCGTTTTGTCCAATACTTTCCAGCATAAATTTCACTAACATTCTTGCATGTTATAATTTTCGATCTGGTACTTGGGTTATCTGCTTCATCGGTTGCCGTATATGTAACCTTAAACTCGCCTGTTTTCTTAATTTCACCCATGTGATTAGCATCCTTCTTTTCTATCGGCAATACCGATTCCAAATCCGATGTTATTTGGATATTTTCTGCTATACTTGCATTATCCTCAACATAACACCCAGGATCTTCATATTTAGTGTACAATAAAACAACGGTATCGCCTTTCTTATCAATACTTATTTTATCCTTTGCCAAAAAATAAATTGAAGGTCCCGTTTTGTCTTTTGAACAACTTGCAAATGCATAGGATAACAAGACCAAAACGGTCACCACTGCTAACGAACTTAAAATCCTTCTATTCATAATTTATAAGAATATAATCAAGCCGTAAAATTATTAACAATATTTCAATCCTCAAAATTTTTTCCTATTTTTTTAACATGACTATTTTTGTTTGCACATTTAAAGCATCACACCTTAACAAATATATACCATCTGAAAGATTAGTCAAATCTATATTAAATTCCTGATTCTCAACAATAAATGTCTTTACAATTCTGCCATATACATCATATAGGCAGAACTTTTGTCCACAGTATTCTGATGGAATAAAAATATTGACAACACCTTCTGTTGGATTAGGAAACACATCAATTTTTTGTTCGATGACATCTTTTTCATGCTCGTCAACAACACTTAATCTCTCATTTCGCATTGATACCTTGCTAATAAACATGTCTGAATTTCTTCCATTCTTTGCTGTCAACCTAATCATTACATTCTGCCCACGGAAATCGGCAAGAGACACCGATACCGTATCAAATTCAGCATAATCGGCAGGCACATAGTATGAATCGGAATAGCCTTGTTGTGTATATAGTCCGGGGCCACCATTTGCCCATATACGGTATGGAAAAGTCGCACCACAGTCGGTACTTACCTCCACAAACAACGAATCCCTGCTGGAATCAGAAACCCTGTTTTTGTAGGCATACACAAAATTCAGGAAAATAGAATCGGTATCTGGCAAATCGGTCTGTGGTAAATATGCATAATCCAAATCCTTGTTTTTGACGTTCTTACTAAACCTGTACGCCAAGGCATGATGCTCGGAATTTCCGCCCCATGGAAGCATTTCCCATGTTTTCAAACCGTTTGGATTTCCAATCACAACTCCATACCTAGAAAAGAAACCGCCATCATTGAAATCAATGGAATATGGAAACTCCCAATAGTAATACTTGTTAAACCTCAGCATAGCACTATTATTGTAGGTGTCGTACTCAATAGCATCACATGAAGGTGTAATTACCGCACGCAACTCGTTAAGTCCTCCATGAACAGGCACATCCGGCAGTTCGTATTCGTAATTGAATTCTGCTAATGCGAGCACATTATTCCATTCATATGTTGCAATTAGACTATCGCCTGAATATACATGCAACAAAACATCACCTGCATCTATAGTGCCATCGTTGAATATACGCGCATATACCCTAGGAACACTTTCTTCACAATTCACCGTATCATAGTCAACAATACCATCGCCATACGACATCACTAATTCCACTTTAACATCAAAATCTTCGCTTGCTGGTATCACCGGCTGGTATGTGCTTGACAAATAATTGTATGCGGCAAGCACATCAATCATACCCATGCCGTAGGTATTGTCCTCACCCTCATCGCCAAGGTCGATAGCCGAATAATACAAAGCCTCCTTGAGTTCCTTTGCCGATGCCATCTGAAATGCCTCGGCGAGCAACAGCAATGCACCCGACACATGCGGACAAGCCATAGATGTTCCCTGAAGTGCATTGTAACCATCCAAACCTACGCACGAACGCACATTCACGCCCGGAGCCGAAACTTCGGGCTTTATCTTTAGCGACGATTCCTCATCAACACATGGCGTAGGTCCACGGCTCGAGAAACTTGCTACTACATTGCTAGAATTTACTGCAGCAACCGACATTGGGTTTACAAAATTGTAAGCAAGCATTGCAGGATAACCAGTAGTATATTCATTAGGTCCTTCATTGCCTGCCGAAAATGGAGAACAAATCCCAGCAGCCTCCAAGGTCTCCACTATCGAATTTTCAGGAAGCGAACAAGCGCCAAATTCCTCCGCCAAATCGTAGCTGTATCCCCATGAATTATTTATAACACGCGGAACATCATTTGTTGTATTTTCGTCACCATCGGGATTCAGAATCCACTGGTAAACAGAAAAGAACTGGCTTACAGTAAGCAATTCTGCATCGGTGCTTGCCACAGGATCACATGCTATCCACTTGGCATTGTATGCAATACCTATGGTATCGTGGGTTGCACGGTCAAGCCCCATTGTCGTTCCTGTAGTGTGTGTTCCGTGGCTCGATGATGCATTGTCGCGCGGATTCTCGTGGCGCATTCCGTACCAGCACTGCGACTGTGGCCAATGATTGCCCGCATAGTTAGTGCTGATGGCAGGATGTTCTGGATTAACACCAGTATCAATGCTAAGCATCAGCACATTGCGACCTGTATAACCCAAAGCCCACATCGCAGGTGCATTTATAGCTCGTACACCCCACTCCACTCCGTTAACCGAACGAGGAGAATTTTCCTCAACCAAAGTTGTTCCATCAACAATCGTGTAGCGCGGAGCATTTAAGTCAATGTATGTCACTGCTTCAAAATCTGCAATTTGCATAACAAAATCACGTTGCACCTTCATATTCACCGCATTAACAATCCAGAAATCTTCCATTTCTGCAATAGCAGATGGATTTGCCTTCATCAACGGAGCAATCTGCCTCATGAACTTTGCATACGACCTCTCGTGATTGCGTTTCAGCAATGCCGTAACACCTTTCACTCGTGTGTCAAAGTCGGCATGATACCTGTCAAACTGCTGGGCAAGGTCAGAAATCGACTCAGCATTCTCAAAATAAACATTTACATCAAGGTATTCGGCATTTCCATCCTTAATCGCATCCGACAAGGCAGGACTTACCACAAACTGCGCCATCGAAAGCAACGACATGGAAACCAACGCCATAAGTAAAAGTACCTTTTTCATATTCTATTGTTTTTTGTTATTATCTATTTCAAAATTTCAGCTTCAACTATATCATCATCAACGACTTTAGTCAATTTAACAGGACAAATTCTGTTAATCAACGCCTTGTCGTATGGCACAGCAACCCTTATATAATTATCGGTATAGCCGAACATCTGTCCACCCTTTTTTGCCGACTCGAACAGTACCTCGTGAACCGAACCGAGCCTCGATTGCACGAACTCACGGTGCTTACGCTCACAAATCGACTTGATAACATCGGCTCTCTCTTGCTTCTGCTTGGATATTACGCGCGGAGTAAATTTCAACGCTCTTGTATTCTCCCTTTCAGAATACTGGAACTGGTGAATGAACGAAATATCAAGAGACTCAACGAATTCCACCGTTTTTGCAAACATTTCTGGAGTTTCACCGTTAACGCCAACAATTAAGTCAATACCAATAAAAGCATCAGGAATGAGTTTCTTAACAAGTTCAATTTTATGTCTGTACAAATCGGTATCGTAACGGCGACCTATAAGTTTCAGCAACTCATCGCACCCCGACTGCAATGGGATGTGAAAATGCGGCATCATCTTGGGTTCGGATGCAACAAACTCAATAATTTCATCGGTAAGCAAATCTGGTTCGATGCTTCCAATCCTGTATCGCTCAATACCATCGACTTTTGCGAGAGCCTTAAGCAACTGCAAAAAGTTTTCGCCAGTAGTCTTGCCAAAATCGCCAATGTTTACACCAGAGATTATAACTTCCTTCATTCCATCAACGGCAAGCGACTTCACCTGCTCAACGCATTCTGCAATCGATGGGTTTCTGCTTCTCCCACGAGCAAATGGAATTGTACAGTAGGCACAGAAATAGTCGCATCCATCCTGCACTTTCAGGAAAGCACGAGTGCGGTCTCCCTTGGAGAAAGCAGGAACGAAGGATTTCATTTCGTTGTGTGGCGTAGTGCTTACAAAAACCTCGTTTCTTGCTACTGCATTGTCGATTATCTTTTCAATCTCGGCCTTATTGTTCACGCCAAAGACATAGTTCACACCTGGAAGCTTCGCGACCTCATCGGCTTTCAACTGGGCATAACAGCCTGTAACAATTATTATTGCATCTGGATTTAGCGAATGGGCGCGAGCAACAGCATTTCTGCCCTTGCGATTGGCATTTGATGTCACCGAACATGAGTTCAGCACATAAAAGTCAGCCTTCTGCGAAAACGGCACGACCGTAAAGCCCCGCTCAATGAAATAGCGGGAAATTGTCGAAGTTTCGGCAAAATTCAGGCGACAGCCAAGAGTACAGAAAGCAACGGTTTTCATCAATGGACAATTGATAATTAATAATTGACAATGAATAATTGACAATTGTAGGCTCGCAATGCATTGCGAGCCTACGGATTATTGATTTTTCAATCTTTCAATATCACTAGCAATCCTTGCATACAAATCATCACTGACATTGACCAACGGCAGACGAAGCACATTCTGGATTACACCCCTCTGCGACAAATAAGCCTTTACGCCAGCAGGATTGCCTTCGGCAAACATAAAGCGCACTGTTGGCAACAACTTGTAATGCAATTTCCTAGCCTGCTCAAAATCTCCATTGAGAGCAAGTTTCACCATTTGCGACAATTCACGCGGAAAAGCATTTGCCACAACCGAAATCACACCTTCCACACCTGCTGCCATAAGAGGAAGCGTAAGTCCATCATCGCCCGAAATGACTGTAAAGCGTTCTGGCTTGTTCTCAACTACGCGCATTATCTGGTCAACAGAACCAGATGCTTCCTTCACTGCAATTATGTTATCAAAGTCGCGAGCAAGACGGCAAATTGTCTCTGGCGCAATGTTAACACCAGTACGACCAGGAATGTTATACAAAATCACAGGCACAGGCGACACTTCGGCAACATGGGCAAAATGCGCATACAAACCATTCTGCACAGGCTTGTTATAGAATGGTGATGCTGTCAAAAGCCCATCAATTCCAGTGAAATCGAAGTTGCGTATGCTTTCGAGCAAATCTGCAGTATTGTTTCCACTCATACCTACCATAATAGGCACACGCCCAGCAATTTCACGCTTTGCAAAATCAATAACCTTGCGGCGTTCCTCTGCCGACAGACAAGGGGTTTCGCCTGTTGTTCCCATCACCAGCACATAGTCAACTCCGCCATCGACAACATTCGACAGTAAACGGGCAAAAGCCACATAGTCAACATTTCCATTAATATCGAATGGCGTAACCAATGCCACTCCCGTTCCAAAAAACTTGCTATTCATATCTTATCGCTTCCAAATAATGAATTATCTGCTTTACCAATTCCGAAATGTTTGAATTTTCATCATCAAGGCTTACCATAACATCAAGCAAATCAGCATTCTTCTCATTGTACAACCCGACCTTAAATCCTGCCTTTGACCTCAACTTTATATAATTAAGAGGAATTTTGTCTTCCATGTCAAGACAAATAAGAATATCAAAGTCAGTATTGCAAAATTCTGCAACTATTTCCTCCCTCGGGAAACCTAGCCAATCAAGTTCCTTTGCACAGAAAAACGAAAAGTCGAGCGGTTGTAAATGAAAATCGGACAGCTCCTTGTTATCGACAAAACCAAGTGCCTTGACAAATGGTATTTGCTTCTGCAAATCGAAAAGCAGTTTACGAGCCACCTCAAACTGCGCTTCATCAGTGGCTTCATGCAGAATTCCAACCTTTTTTGCAGAAACCAAGCCGCAAGCACGAACGCGCCGAGACTCCACGCCCCTTGCCTTCAACAACTTGCGCCTTGCAAGACCCGACTTTATTCCTTCAAACATAGGCACAAAGATAGAAATTTATTTTGGATTGACGATTTACGATTTTGGATTTAGGCGATGCAAAAAAGTTGAAAGTTGAAAATTGAACGGCGAAGCCTTCAACGAAGTTAAAGTTGAAAAGCGGCAGCGAAAAAACTACTTCTGCAGTCCCAACTCCTTGCCTTTCTGCACCATAAACTCATGTGCTTTTTCGTATTCATTTGGTATTATACCATCGAGAATTGCCTCACGCACAGCATTTTTAATTTCACCAACAAGTCGCGAAGGCTCAATACCAAAATATTCCATAATCTCCTCGCCAGAAATCGGCGGCTGGAAATTGCGCAGGGAATCGCGTTCCTCCACCTCAACAATCTTCTGCCGCACAAGCTTGAAATTTTCAAGGAACTGTGTCACCTTCTTCTCATTGCGCGAAGTAATGTCCGACTCGCAGAGCGTCATCAGTGCGTCAATGTCGTCGCCAGCATCAACAATAAGCCGGCGGATTGCCGAATCGGTAACAATGTCCTCCACGAGCGCAATAGGACGCATGTGCAAATCAACCATCTTCTGCACGAATTTCATCTTCTCATTGAGCGGCATGTGCATACGGGTAAAGATTTTAGGAACCATGTTGGCACCTACGGTATTGTGCGAATAGAAAGTCCATCCAGTTCCTTCTACAAAACGCTTGGTCTTCAGTTTGCCAATGTCGTGAAGCAATGCCGCCCAACGAAGCCAAAGGTCATCGCTCTTTTCCGCCACATTGTCAACGACCTGGATAGTATGCAAGAAAATATCCTTGTGAGCAAGACCTTCCTGCACCGTTACCCCCGACAATTGATACAATTCCGGGAAAATTATCTCAAGCAAACCCGTATCAAACAACAATTTGAGACCAATCGACGGTTTCTTGCTTTCAAGAATCTTATTTAGTTCTGTATGAATGCGTTCCTGCGTGATTATTTTTATGCGCTCGCGGTTGTCGTGTATTGCAGCAAGGCACTCTGGATGTATTTGAAAATCGAGTTGCGAGGCAAAGCGGATAGCACGAAGCATACGCAACGGGTCATCGGAAAAAGTTATCGAAGGTTCGAGCGGTGTCCTGATGGTTCGGAAATAAAGGTCTTCCAATCCGTCAAACGGGTCAATAAGTTCTCCAAAATTGCGTTTGTTCAAACTGATTGCCAATGCATTTACGGTAAAATCGCGACGCTTTTGGTCATCCTCGATGCTACCACGCTCGACAATCGGGTTACGACTATCAAAATTATACGACTCCTTACGAGCACCGACAAACTCCAGCTCAGTGTCATTGTACACAAACATTGCCGTTCCGTATGTCTTAAAAATGCTAACCTTCTTCACCTTTAGATGTTTGGCAAGTTTGCGAGCGAAGTCAACCCCATCACCGTCAACAACAATATCGATGTCGTTCTTTTTAGGTCGCTTCAAAAAACGGTCGCGCACATAGCCACCAATAACGAACACATCAACGTTTTCGCTCTCAGCTACTTTAGACACTTCCGCAAAAATTTTGTCGGACACAAACTCTATGTAATTGCCGTTTTCCAATGATTCCAAATTTGGGACTACAAAATTAATAATAATAACAATTCAAACAAAATTGACCGATTGATTCATTGTTCTTTTGACGCTGTAAAAATTGTTGAGAGGCATTGCATCCCCCCATAGTTTGTACGAGCTGGCAGAGGTTATTATCCCCATTGTCGTTAAGGTCTTAAAAGCCTTTAACGATCTTAATAATGGGGACATACAAAGATTTGTGCCAGCTATTTTATACCAATTTTTCCCACAAAACCTTTCCATGCCAAATAAAACATTACTTTTGCGCTCTCTAACGATTTTATGATGAAAAAACGAGTATTCATAACAGGTGCCACAGGCACAATGGGATGGGCAGGACTTCAGGAGTTCATGCAGAGACTGGATAGATTCGACATAACCGTACTTGCACGACCGAGCAAGAAGAACAAGAAAAAACTTGCACCTTACGCCGACCGCATACACATTGTATGGGGCGACCTAACAAAATATGAGGATGTGCTCAATGCCACAAAAGATGCCGATTATGTACTGCACGTTGGCGGAATGGTTTCGCCAGCAGCAGACTACTTTCCAAACAAAACCCGCCGTGTGAACGCTCTTGCCGCCGAAAATGTAGCAAAAGCAGTCCTTGCACAGCCAAATGCCGACAAAATAAAGGTTTGCTATATAGGTTCTGTCGCCCAAACCAGCGACCGCAACGAACCAATTCACTGGGGACGTACTGGCGATCCAATCTGTATAAGCGTTTACGACCACTACGCAATTAGCAAGACATTGGCCGAGCGCACAATCGTGGAATCGGGTATTCGCAACTGGGTATGCCTCAGGCAGTCGGGAATACTCTACCCCGAAATTCTCAAAAACTACGACCCGATAATGTTCCATGTTCCACTACGCGGCGTACTCGAATGGGCAACAGTAGAAGACAGCGGTCGTCTGCTAGCAAATATGTGCGAAGACAATGTTCCAGATGAGTTCTGGAACCGCTTCTACAACATCGGCAGTGGAAAGGAATACCGCCTTAGCAACTACGAATTTGAATGCAAACTATTGAAAGCCATACATTGTCCGCCTCCGCAAAAAATTTTCAGACCCGAATGGTTCGTACTGCGCAACTTCCACGGACAGTGGTATCTTGACTCCGATGTTCTTGAAAACTACCTGCATTTCCGCGCCAATATTCCAGTTGACGAATACTTTGCCAACATGGGAAAACAATTGCCTTGGTACTTCAACCTTGCAGCAATAGTGCCCGGATTTATAATAAGGTGGGCAATGCGTCCGATGGCGTACAAGAAGAAATGGGGAACGCAATGGTGGATAAAGCATAACGAAAAGCAAAGAATATCAGCATACTATGGTTCGTTGGAACGCTACAAGGCAATTCCGGACTGGAAACATCAGAACCTCTCCCACCCTAGCGAAACCGACATCGTAAAAATCGACCATGGCTACGATGAGCAGAAACCTCGCAGCGAATGGACCATCGACGACATGCGCAAGGCAGCGGAATTCCGCGGTGGAAAATGCCTAAGCGAAACAATGGAGAAGGGCGACTTCCGCACTCCGCTCGAATGGGAATGCCAGTTTGGACACAAGTTCAAGGCTTCGCCAGTGCTGGTGCTCGAAGGCGGACACTGGTGCCCCGAATGCTTACCTACACCATGGAACTACGACGAAATTGCCAAGGGCAATCCCTTCTTCGCACAAGTCTGGAAACCGCTTCATGGCGAAAACGAACACAACCAGTACGGCGAAGAGGTATTTGAAGGTTGGGAAAAGTAATGAACACTTTTTTGAATATTGATTCATTAATAATCACATTGCACACCTCTGCAATGTGATTATTTTTTTGTATCTTTACGCACCAAAATAATGACACATAATGGCGAAAAAAATCATAAAAGAGAAAAGCATTGAAGAAGCACTGTGGGAATCGGCGAACAAATTGCGCGGTTCAGTGGAACCATCTCAATACAAGCATGTTGTACTGAGCCTAATATTCCTAAAATACTCCAGCGACCGTTTTACCGAAAGGCGCAACGAACTGGTCTCGGACGGCAAAGAAGCATTTGCCGACAATCCTGTGTTCTACAATGCAAAGAATGTTTTCTACCTGGAACCCGAAAGCCGATGGGACTACCTTATCGAAAACGCCAAGCAGAACGACATTGCCATTAAGATAGACAAGGCATTGGCAAAGGTGGAGGAAAACAATCCTACTCTTAAAGGCGCCTTGCCCAACAACTACTATGCAGGATTGTCGCTCGACCGCACAAAACTTGCCGCCCTACTTGACGAAATAAACAAGATTGACACTCTGAAAGACCGCGAAAACGACCTTATCGGACGCGTTTACGAATATTTTCTCGGCAAGTTCGCTATTGCCGAAGGCAAGGGCAAAGGCGAATACTACACCCCAAAGAGCATTGTAAACCTGATTGCCGAAATGATTGAGCCGTATCGCGGAAAAATCTACGACCCATGTTGCGGTTCGGGAGGTATGTTTGTACAAAGCATGAAATTCATTGAGGCGCACCACGGCAACAAGAAGGATATTTCGGTTTACGGACAGGAATACACCAACACCACCTACAAACTGGCGAAAATGAACCTTGCCATCCGTGGCATAGCCTGCAACCTTGGCGACATGGCCGCCGACACCTTCCACAACGACCAGCACAAGACCTTGAAAGCCGACTTTATAATGGCAAATCCGCCATTCAACCAGAAAGCATGGAGAGCCGAAACGGAACTCGTTGACGATCCGCGCTGGGTTGGCTACGAAGTGCCGCCTACCAGCAACGCCAACTACGGTTGGATTCTAAACATTGTATCAAAACTTTCGGCAAACGGTACTGCGGGCTTTCTTTTGGCAAACGGAGCATTGAGCGGAGACGGCACCGAACTGGAGATTCGCAAGCAACTGCTGAAAAACCACCTTGTGGAAGCCATTGTAATACTGCCACGCAACATGTTCTACTCCACCGACATAAGCGTAACATTGTGGATTCTGAACAAGAACAAAAAAGCACGCACCGCAGAGCAGAACGGCCAGATGGTGAAATACCGCGACCGCGAAAACGAAGTGCTTTTCATCGACCTGCGCCAATGGGGAGAACCTTTCGAGAAGAAATACATACAGTTCAGTTCGGAACAAATAAGCCAGATTGCAAGCAATTTCCACGCTTGGCAAAGAGGCTCGTCGGAATACCACGACACACCCGAATACTGCTACTCGGCCACCACCGAAGAAATAGAGCAGAAAGGCTGGAGCCTTGTGCCGAGCAAATACATAGAGTTCCGCAACCGCGACGAGCAGATTGACTTCGACACCAAGATGCTTGAACTTCAGAACGATATGCGCAAACTGCTGAAGCAGGAAGAAGATAGCAAAGAGGAGCTGAAAAAGCTTTTTGAAAAGCTAGGCTACAAATTAGACTAAGATAATTCTTGCAAATTTTGCAAAAACTTGCAAGAATTTGCAAGAATTACAAAATAAATTTCTTACCTTTGCACCCTGAATACAAAAGGATGGACAAATGATAGAACTACCGCCCAAAATAGACAAAAAAACTCTTGTTAATGCCATAATAAAAGGATGCAATGCCGAAATTGTTCCGATTATTGACAAGATTAACACGAGCTATGAATACTGGGACAAAGTAAAATACAAGTCTCTGCCACAAGGATATACGCCACAAATGCTATGGACATTTGTAAAAGCATCGCGTATAAAAGGAATGATTTCCGTATGGGAAAAATACGGCATAAACCTATGCATTACAAATCAAATGCAACGAATGTGTCACGACTTTGATATGAAATTCGGCGGATTCTGGGAAGATGACAACAAATCTCAAAATTCAGAAAAGAAATACTACTTGTCGAGTTCGCTCATGGAAGAAGCAATATATTCCAGCAAGATGGAAGGCGCATCAACCACCCGTGTCATCGCCAAGGAAATGCTAAGGAAGAAAAAGACACCACAAAACAAGGCGCAACAAATGATCGCCAACAACTACAACACAATCCAATACATAGTAGCGCACAAAAACGAACCTTTGACAGAAGAAGGTTTGCTGTACATCCACAGGCTGATGACAGAAAAAACACTGGACAATCCTGATGATGCTGGACATTTTAGGACAAATGACAAAATTGTAGTTGCCGATATGGTAGAAGGCGACATAATCTACACGCCACCATCATTCAAGGAAATTCCAGAATTTGTGGAAACTCTTTGTGACTTCTTCAACAACGACAACCCGCAAACATTTATACACCCTATAATTCGTGGAATTATCGTTCATTTCATGCTAGCGTTCATGCATCCATTTGTCGATGGCAACGGCAGAACCGCTCGTGCCCTATTTTACTGGTATATGCTGAAAGAGAACTACAATCTGACAGAATACATGTCAATATCAAGGGTTATTTCAAAATCGAAAGCCAGCTACGAAAAATCGTTCCGCTATACTGAAAACGACGGAAACGACATGGGCTATTTTGTCGCCTACAACTTAAGGGCGCTTGAAATATCATTCCAACAGCTCCGCGACTACATACTGCGTAAGCAACGGGAGAAAAAAACTGCCACTACATTCATGATTTCAGGCAATATAAACCAGCGACAAGCATTAGTCCTGCAGAGGCTCACTGACGAACCCGACACCATCTTTACAGTAAAAGATCTGCAGGAGCAATTCTCCATATCTTCCATGACAGCAAGAAAAGATCTTTCAGATTTGGTACAACAAGGCTATTTAACCGAGATTGCCATTAATAAAGTAACCCGCGGATACATAAAAACAAAAGACTTAAGCAAAGAATAATGGAGAACAATAAATTACAAATACAGAATACTCGAAATACGACAACAGCAGTGTCAGAATCTCTTATCAATGATTTGCGTCTAATTATCGAGCATGCACGAACACGCGTTGCCGCTACCATAAACAGTGAACTCACGCTAATGTACTGGCATATTGGAGAACGCATCAATCGTGAGGTACTTGGAAATGAACGCGCCGAATATGGGAAACAAATTGTTGCGACAGTGGTACGACAATTACAAGCGGAGTATGGAACAAAAGGGTTTGAAGAAAGAACCATCCGCAGAATGATGAAGTTTGCTCAAACATTCCCGGATTTCCGAATTTTGTCAACACTGTTGTCAAAATTATCATGGTCTCATTTCCTGATAGTTATGTCAATAAAAGACGAGATACAACGAGATTTTTACATTACAATGGCGGCATCTGAAAATTGGAGTGTCAGAACACTTCAAGAAAAAATCGACGGAATGCTTTACGAACGCACGGCAATCAGTGGCAAGCCAGACGAATTGATAAGACAAGAACTTTCGAATCTTCGGGACGACAATGTCCTTTCTCCAGACCTTGTTTTCAAAAGTCCGTATTTTCTTGAATTTACAGGATTAAAAGGAATGTACAGCGAAAAATCATTGGAAGATTGTCTTGTGGCACATATTGAACAATTCATCTTGGAACTCGGCAACGGTTTTAGTTTTATAGAACGCCAAAAGCGAATGATTATTGACGGTGAAGATTTTTACCTTGACCTGCTGTTTTATCACCGACGACTTCACCGCCTTATTGCCATTGACCTGAAACTAGGCAAGTTTAAGGCACAATACAAAGGACAGATGGAATTATACCTGCGATGGTTGGAGAAAAACGAGATGGAACCAGAAGAAGAAACCCCGCTTGGTCTGCTACTTTGCACCGAAGGTGGCAACGAACAAATAGAATTGCTACAACTTGACAAGGCTGGCATAAAAGTAGCACAATATATGACCGAACTTCCGCCCAAAGAACTATTGCAAAAGCAATTGCAAAAATCAATTATTGAAGCCAAAACTCGCATTGAAAACCTAACAGTAGAATAAAGCAATATGAACCCTACCTACCACCCCCTACTCGAATACATACGCGAAGTGAATGTCCGAAACAGCGATTTGAAGGTTACAAACTTGCTGGGAGTAAGTGTCACCAAAGAGTTTATGCCATCAATTGCCAATACCATTGGAACCGATATGTCAACATATAAAATTGTGGAGAAAGGACAATTTGTATATATTGCCGACACTTCTCGACGTGGAGACAAAATTGCCATTGCATTGCTATCTGATTATGACAATGCCATAGTTTCCCAAGCCTATACGATATTTGAGATTATTGACCACGAAGCACTGTTGCCAGAATACCTGATGATGTGGTTTCGTCGTCCAGAGTTTGACCGCTACGCCCGTTTCCATTCCCACGGCAGTGCCCGAGAGGTGTTCGACTGGGACGAACTATGCGATGTAAAACTTCCCGTCCCTCCTATTGCCCGCCAGCGCGAGCTAGTTGCCGAATACGAAACCCTCACCCGCCGCATCCGCCTTAACGAGCAGATGATAGCCAAACTGGAGGAAACCGCACAGGCATTGTATAGGAAAATGTTTGTGGAGGGGATTGATAAGGAAAAGTTGCCGGAGGGGTGGAGAATGGGAAGATTGGGAGAATATTGCACTATCATAACCAAAGGGACAACACCAGACTCTTTTTCTGAGACTGGTTTAGTAAATTATGTGAAGGCAGAATCAATTACATCATCGCACAACTTAGACGAATCACGTTTTTCGTATATTAGTGAATATATTCATAAAAACGAGTTGAAACGTTCTATTCTTCAAAAAGATGACATCCTGTTTACTATTGCAGGAACATTGGGAAAGTTTTGTAAGGTTCCGTCTAAAATATTACCAGCCAATACAAATCAAGCCGTTGCAATAATAAGAGTTAATCCCGATTTAATATCTTGTTTTGCAATATATGGAATGTTTATCGGCGGATTCCATGTTGAATACTGCAAAAGAAATATACAACAAGCGGTGCAAGCGAATTATAGTCTGGAGACAATACATAGTATTCCTATTTTGATTCCAGATGATGCTACTTTGTCTGTTTACACTAAACAAATGGAAACAATTATTACAAATATAGACTGTAAATTTATTGAAAACGAGAAATTAAAAGAATTGTTATCTTTGTTGCTGGCAAAGATGGGAAAATAAAACTAACAACTTATAATTATAACCATGGGACTTTACGAAGGAATAAAAGATGTTGCAAAGATTGTTCAAAAAGCAGACAATGTTGAATTATATCGTCAACTAATCGATTTAAGCGCACAAGCATTAGACATGCAAGCCACTATAAATAAATTAACGGAAGAGAATTCCGAACTAAAAAAAAGACAAGATTTAGAAGAGCGCATTGTACGCCATCAAGAACTTTACCTAACCTTAAAAGACGATGAAAATAACATCTTTTATTGTTCACATTGTTGGGATAGTGACAGAAAATTGATTCAGACGCATAAGTATCACGGAGAATATTTTTGTCCGCATTGTAAGGTTAATGGCATCTATGACAAAGCCGAAAATGACAAATATGATCGATATCCTATTTATTGATTACTAAAAGTTTATTATTAACTGAATTATAGTCTTTGCTATTGGCGAGGATGGGAAAACAAAGCAATAAGACATGAACATATTATACATATTAGGAAACGGCTTTGATATAGCACAAGGAATGAAGACTAAATATTCCGATTTCTATAAATATCTTATTAGAAAGAAATGTAGTCCCCTTTTAAAAGAAATGAGGAGAGAAATCAATACCGACACGAAATTATGGTCTGATATGGAAATTGCCTTAGGAGAATATACTAATAAATTTTCTGTCCCATACGAATATTTAGAACTTCATATAGAATTAATAAAAGAACTATGCAGATATTTGGCACAAGAAGAAGAAAAATACAATCCTAGTGATACAGAAAAGACGACTTTTAAATTCAACATTCTTCATCCAGAAGACTATCTTTTCCCCTATGACAAAGAACTATTTAAGAGAATCACAAAAGGGCTTTCTTCAATATCCAATCAAGTATCTTTTATATCGCTGAATTACACTAACACTTTAATCAAATTACTATCTACTACGGAAGAAATGAAGAGTTTCATGAATATTAACACCGATAATTGCAGAAATATACTATATCTACACGGATATTTGAAAAGTAATGGAATAATTATAGGTGTCAGCGACTCAGAACAGATAAAAAATGAGAATTTAAGAAATGATCCTGACATTGGAAATATTATTATAAAGGAAAAAACTAATGCGTCCATTGGCAACACATCGACCACACATTGTGAAAGAATGATAAAAAACGCAGATATTATTGTTATATATGGCACATCACTAGGAGACACAGATAATTATTTATGGAGGATTATTGAAAAAAATTTTAAGACAAGAAGTAATTTATGCATAATTCAGCATATATATGACATGGAATTCAACAATGCACTACCACAAGAACGGAGAATATATGATCACAAATATCAAGACTTATTCTTGAAAAAAATTAATTTCTTAAACGCCAATACCCAACAGAAAGAAAGAATATTTTGTGTTTACAACCAAAACTTTACTAAACCAATTAATTTAGAAATATTATAACCTTTTGCTATTGGCGAGGATGGGGAAATAAAAAGTATGTAAAATGATCGGAAGTTTAAATAAGAGTTACAATTTTCCAGTAATTGTTACTGCTGAAGATTTAAAAGCACTGACAGATTTATTGTCACATGATTTCAAAGAAATACAATATGAGATAAATACAAAAGAAGGAACAAGATACACACTTAACAGCATAGAAGAAATTCTAAACTACAGCAATCCAAATGACCGAAAAATTCAAAGAATTTGCATAAAAGGCAATAAAGAGAAAGATAAAAATTTCATATTTCCAAACATATCTGTTTCAATATTGGATAAATCCAAATATTCCAAATCCTTCGAATTGGAAATCAACAAATTAGAGGAAACTGAAATTTGTTATTATTCCCAAAGGGTTGATGAATTTACAAAACGAATTAAAGCACCATATTGGTGGCTACACAAACATACATTTTATTTTATTAGCGGCATATTGTTATATCTTTTATCTGCATTCCTATATCTATATAATGTGGACAATACTGAGCCCTTGAATAAAGTTTATAACATCTTAGCACTAAACAGTGTAGGTATAATTTGTATGTTCATATCTATGGTTGTTTTAGAAAAAATCATATTCTTTTTTTCTCCAGAATGTTGCATTGCCATTGGAGAGCAAAAAAAGCGGAAAGACAAACTTGACAAACGAAAAACACTAATATTTACAACTATTATTGCAACACTTATTTTGGGAACATTATCCAGTATTATTGCATATTATATCATTCAGTGTTTTGTTTAAAATATTTAGTCTTTGCTTTTAAAGATGGGTGAATATATGGAATTGTACAAGAATAAATATCGTGGATTGTCACACCGTTTGCGCGGATGGGATTATGCAGGAAACGGGTATTATTTCATAACCATTGTCACACACGAACGGAAAAATTATTTCGGTCAAATCGAGAATGGCGAAATGATATACAACGAAATGGGGAAAATCGTACATGATGAATTTTTCAAATCGTTCGAAATTCGCGAAGAATTGTTTTTGGGAGAATTCGTATTGATGCCCAACCATTTGCACGCAATAATAATATTGAACAAACCGAAATGCACGGCCTACGATGTAGGATTGAACGGCCGTTCAACCCTACGCGACCGTGCAAACCAACCACAAAAATTCGAACGAAAACCGAAATCCATTTCGTCATTCGTTGCCTGTTTCAAATCATCAACAATTCGTCGCATCGACGATTATATTGATGCGAACAATTTGAATATCAACAAATTCAACAAAGACAATAAATTGTGGCAACCCAATTACCACGACCACATTATTCGCAACGAAACAGAATACCGCGACATTTCTAAATATATCATCGAAAACCCTAAAAAATGGGAAGAATCTGAACAAACACCATAAGCAAATACAAATATGTTGATTATATTTGCAAAAAATAATGTCACTATTCGCGACACAAGGCAATGGCAGAAAAACAAGAATGCAAATATCATACAAGAAACCTGCGGGCAGAATGGAAGATGCCGGAAAGCGAACTTGCACAGGACAAGCAAGGGACAAGTACAGGACAAGTACCCGACAAGTCACCCGACAAGCTACCCGACAAGCTACCCGACAAGTCACCCGATAAGTTCGACACCAATAATCTGTATATCAGAAAGTTAATCACAATTATTGGCAGAGACAAATTTTCCATAAAAGAAATGATGAGTGAAGCAGGGCTTAAGAACAGGGAAAACTTTATGGAGGTTTATCTAAACCCAGCAATCAAGGATAAATTTGTCCGCCTTCTCTACCCTAAATCTCCACGACATCCACGACAAAAATATATGCTAACAGTAAAGGGTTTGGCACTGTACAACGAACTAACAAAAGGAGAATAGCCCATGCCACACTTCAACGAAAGCCAGTTATATTACGAACAAATATACATAAACTCATGAACACCAACGAAATACAATTCATATTATACCAACTACCCGAAGAAGAAGGCAAGGTGCAGGTCGTTATCAAGGATGAGACGATTTGGGCTACGCAGAAGGCTTTGGCTCAGCTGTTTGATTGCTCAACGGACAATATAGGGCTACATCTGAAAAATGTTTTTGCCACAGGCGAGTTGGACAAAGATTCAGTTACCGAGAAAATCTCGGCAACTGCAGCCGATGGCAAAAACTATCTTACAAACTTCTATTCCCTCGATGCCATCATTGCCGTTGGCTATCGTGTGTCGTCGGCAAGAGCGACCAAGTTCCGTATATGGGCCACCAAGGTTTTGAATGAGTTTATCCGAAAAGGCTTTGTGTTGGACGACAATCGGTTGAAACAAGGCGAAAGTATATTCGGAAAAGACTATTTCCGTGAATTGCTTGAACGAGTCCGCTCTATCCGCACCAGCGAACGTCGCATCTGGCAACAGATAACCGATATATATGCAGAATGTAGCATCGACTACGACAAGAATTCTCCTACCACGCACGATTTCTATGCCATGATCCAGAATCGCTTCCACTACGCCATCACAGGACAGACGGCTGCGGAAATCATATACACTAAGGCCGACCATCAAAAAGCCAATATGGGACTGACCACATGGAAGAATGCACCTGACGGACGGATACTGAAATCAGATGTGCTGATTGCCAAAAACTATTTGTCGGAAAACGAGATACGGAAACTGGAACGTGCAGTCACGGGATTTTTTGATTACATAGAAGACCTGATTGAGAATGAGAACACATTTGACATGTCACAATTCTCCGACAGTGTCAATGCTTTTCTCAATTTCCGAAACTATAAGATATTGGTTGGCAAAGGAAAAATCTCAAAGGCAGAGGCTGACGCAAAAGCGGAAAGCGAATACGAGATATTCAATAAAACACAACCAATTTTATCCGACTTCGACAAGGAAATCAAACGACTGAAAGGAGAATAGCCAATGCCACACTTCAACGAACATAGCCTCGAAATGGCAATCATGGAACTGTTTGAACAACAGGGATATGAATGCCGCAACGGCGAAACCATACACAAGGAACTGTCGGAGGTTCTGCTACTCGACGACCTTCGCATATACCTTGCCGACAGGTATGCCACCCAAGACATAACACCGCTGGAAATCAACCGTGCCATAGCCCGCCTTACAACCGACAACGGCGCTTCGCTATACGAACAAAATGCACTGGTTCACCGCCTGATGGTCGAAGGCTTTGCAATAAAACGAGAAGATGCATCCCTACCCGACCTATTCATCGATCCCATTGATTTCGAAAATACAGAACAGAATATTTTCAAGATTGTCAACCAACTGGAAATCAAAGGCACAGAAAAACGCATTCCCGATGGAATTGTTTACATCAACGGTTTGCCAGTGGTGGTGCTGGAATTCAAGAGTGCTGTGAAGGAGGACACAACCATAATGAATGCCTTCACCCAGTTAACGGTGAGATACCGCAGAGACATTCCCAACCTGTTCAGATACAATGTCTTCGTTGTCATCAGCGACGGAGTAAACAACAAATACGGCAGTTTGTTCACCGACTACGAATTCTTCTATGCTTGGCGCAAGGTGGAAAGCACCGACAAGAATACCGACGGCATCAGTTCGCTCATTACAATGATGCAGGGGCTGTTCCGCAAAGACAGGCTGTTGAGCGTCATAAAGGATTTCGTATTTTTCCCCGACAACTACACAAAGGAGACGAAGATAGTATGCCGATATCCGCAGTTCTTTGCCGCCCACAAACTATACGACAACATTCTCGAACATTCGCACATAAATATTCACGGCGATGGCAAGGGTGGAACCTATTTCGGTGCTACCGGATGCGGAAAAAGCCTTACAATGTTGTTTCTCACGCGCATACTCATGCGCAGCCGTCACCTTGCAAGTCCCACAATAGTGCTCATAACCGACCGCACCGACCTCGACGAGCAACTTTCGGAACTGTTTACAAACGCCAAACTTTTCATCGGCGACGAATGCGTAAAGAATGTTGAAACGCGCAAACAACTTGGAGAACTGCTCCGCGACCGAAAAAGCGGCGGCGTATTCCTTACGACAATACAGAAATTCAGCGAAGACATCGACCTTCTCTCCGACCGAGCCAACATCATCTGCATTTCAGACGAAGCACACCGCTCGCAAACCAATATAGGACAAAATTTCCGCGTTACCGACAAAGGCGTGCAACGCAGCTACGGATTTGCAACATATCTGCACAAATCTCTCCCAAACGCAACATACGTAGGTTTCACTGGTACGCCTGTGGATGCCACAATAGAGGTATTCGGCGATGTAGTGGATGCCTACACAATGACCGAATCGGTTGCCGACGAAATAACACGACGCATAGTTTACGAAGGTCGTGCAGCAAAAGTGTTTGCCGACAACCAAAAACTGCAGGAAATAGAAGAATACTACGAACAATGTGCCGACGAGGGCGCCAACGAATACCAGATAGAGGAAAGCAAGAAGGCTGTAACCAAAATGGAGCTCATTTTGGGCGATCCCGAGCGTCTGGCAACGGTGGCAAGGGATTTTGTCGAGCACTACGAAAAGCGCATCGAAGAAGGCAGCACTGTCTGCGGCAAGGCTATGTTTGTATGCGCCAACCGCGCAATAGCATACAATCTATACAAACAGATTCTTGCCATCCGTCCCGACTGGGCAACACAAAACGAGGAAGAAGAAACAGCAGAAAGTCTCCCGATGGCAGCCGACCCGGCAGCAAAATACGGAAGCGACCGCATAAGACTGATTATGACGAGAAACAAGGACGATGACAAAGAACTTTACGAACTGCTTGGCACCGATGACGATAGAAAAGCGGCAGCCCTTGAATTCAAAAACGAAAAATCAAATTTCAAAATCGCCATCGTGGTCGATATGTGGATTACAGGTTTCGATGTGCCTTGTCTCGACACAATGTATATTGACAAACCCTTACAAAAACACACTCTGGTTCAGACCATTTCGAGGGTAAATCGTGTGTACGAAGGCAAGGACAAGGGTTTGGTTGTAGATTACATTGGCATCAAGAACAAAATGAATTTTGCCCTGAAACAATATGCAGAAGGCGCAGGCATTGGTGTAGATGTTGAAACAATCGAACAATCTGTAACTTTGGTAAAAGACGAACTGGACATTCTGCGCCGTATGTTCGACAAATTCGACAGGTCAAAATTCTCAACTGGCACCCCACTCGAGCAACTTGAATGCCTGAAAAACGCATCGGAATTCATCCAAACCACCGACAGCAGCGAAAACCTTTTTATGGGACACGCCAAGAAACTGAAATCGGCTTACAACCTTTGCTCCAACAACGAGGAAATAACCTATCAGGACCGCGAGGACATACATTTCTTCACAGGAGTTCGCGCCATCATATACAAACTTACCAAAGGAGACACTCCCGACATTGCACAAATGAACCGCCATGTAAGCCAAATGATAGCAGAAGCCCTGCAATCTGACGGCGTGGAGGAAATCGCCCAAGTGAACGCCAATTCCAAAAATCTGGACGTACTGAGCGAGGAATATATGTCGCGGCTGGAAAAATTGAATCTGCCCAACACCAAGGTAAAACTTATGGAACGGCTTCTTCGCTCCGTTATCACCGACTTCAAGAAGGTGAACAAAATGAAAGGCGTTGACTTCACCAAACGGCTCAACCAATTGGTAGATATGTACAACGACCGTAGCGACAACGCTGTTTTTGCACAAAAAGTGCTAGAAGAAGTGGCGGCACAAATGGCAGAACTGTTGAAAGAGGTAAACAATGAGAAGAAATCGTTCAAGGAATTGGGCATAACTTACGAGGAAAAGGCATTTTATGACATTCTGAAAGAGATCGCTCACAAGTTCGGATTCGAATACCCCGAAGACAAGTTGCTGAAACTATCGGCTGCCGTAAAGCAAATGGTTGACGACAAATCGAAATACACCGACTGGGCAAATCGCACCGACATAAAAGCCGAACTGCAAATGGACTTGATTCTAATACTGGCCGCACACGACTACCCGCCCGTACCGCAGGACGATGTCTTCAAGGAAATATTCGAACAAGCCGAAAATTTCAGAAAATACACAAACAACTAACTTTTCACAAAACAATGCGCCTCCTCCTAATTACACCGCCGCTCACACAGATAAACACAGCATATCCAGCGACCGAACAACTCACCGGATACCTGCGCAAAATAGGCATTGAATGCGACCAGATGGACCTTAGCATAGAACTCATCAACAAAATACTGACACGCGAATGCGTTTCGCAGATTTTCGACATTGCAGAAGGTGTACATGTTTCGGGAAAGAAGGCTATCAATATCAGAATCATCCTGTCGAACAAGGACTTCTACACCAAATGGGTTGAGCCTGTGAAAAAATTCATGCAGGGACACGACAGCACTTTCGCAC
Organism: Bacteroidales bacterium; assembly: GCA_017551515.1. GTDB lineage: Bacteria > Bacteroidota > Bacteroidia > Bacteroidales > ML635J-15 > Bact-19. Next base: position 39,936 of record JAFZLK010000074.1, read on the forward strand.
GGCTTTTTGCAAATCCGCAGTTCTGGGCGAACCAAAAACGTCTGCCAAATCCCGAAGACATGGAATGGGACTACGGAACATCGGGAACATTCAACCAGGCGCAATACCTCTGCACACTTTTCATCGAGGACATCGGCAATGTAATACAGCAATGCATAAGCCCGCATTTCGAAATGGTCAGATACGCCGAAAAACTATGCCACAGCCTCAGCGACTTCACTCCGCTCAACGAGGAACTGGCAAAGGAACCTAACCTCATCGACAAATGGATGCTCGAACTGCTTGAGCAAAAAATTTCGGAGACAAAACCGACACATCTCGGACTTTCGATTCCGTTCCCCGGAAACTTGTACGGCGGCCTGCGTTGCGCACAATACATCAAGCAGAAATACCCCGACATACACATAACCATGGGTGGCGGATATGTCAGCACAGAACTGCGCCAACTCGCAGACCCTCGCATATTCAAATATGTTGACACCATAACCTTCGACGATGGCGAACTGCCACTCGAAAGGCTTCTCACTGGCGGGGAACTTATCCGCACCATGCGTCTCGGCAACAACGGCCAAGTGGAACGAATCAACATCGACAGCAAGGAAAACGTTGCTTTCAGCGAAATTGGCACTCCCTGCCTTGATGGAATACACACCGAGATGTACCTTGACACGGCAGATTCCGCCAATCCTATGCAGCAACTTTGGAGTAACGGACATTGGAACAAGATGATGCTCGCCCACGGCTGCTACTGGGCAAAATGCACTTTCTGCGACACCACCCTCGACTACATCTGCCGTTACGACCACGCACCCGCCAGCATAATAGCCGACCGCATGGAAGGCATAATAAAGCAGACTGGCATTTCGGGTTTCCATTTTGTTGACGAAGCTGCTCCGCCAGCCACCTTGCGAAGTCTTTCCGAAGAAATCCTAAAGCGCAAAATGACCGTCAGCTACTGGACAAACATCCGTTTCGAATCGGCATACAACAACGAACTTTGCTTCCTGATGGCACAAAGCGGAGGCATTGCCGTCAGCGGAGGCATCGAAGTCGCATCGGAACGAGTGCTGAAACTCATAAACAAGGGCATAAGCGTTAAGTCGGTGCGCGAAACTCTGCGCAACTTCGCCAACAACGGAATCATGGTCCACGCTTACCTTATGTACGGTTTTCCAAGTCAGACCGAAAAGGAACTCTACGAGAGCCTTGACACCGTGCGACAATTCTTTGAAGAAGGACTTATACAATCGGCATTCTGGCATCGCTATGCAATGACCTGCCACTCCATTTCGGGACAAAATCCACAGCAATTCGGAGCAAAGCACATCCCCCAGCCCGCAGGCACTTTCGCCAACAACGAAATCCCGTTCACCTGCAACGGTTCGCCCGACTGGAGTCGCTTCGAGCGCGGACTGAACCTCGCCACCTACAATTATATGCGCGGAGCAGGATTTGATGTACCTGTAAAGCAGTGGTTTAGATAGGAATCTCGATTCTTGGCAAAGAACTGTCCATTTAAAATCGTAAATCATATTTCGTAAATCGTAAATATTACTTATCTTTGCCAATCAAATTTTCAAAAATTAAAAGATAATATTATGATAAGAACACGTGAACAGTATTTGGCAGCTCTCAAGGCTATGAGACCAAATATATACAAGAATGGAGAATTAATCACCGATGTTACAACCCACCCAGCAACTCGCCGTACAGTTGAAAGCCACGCACGCGCATACGATGGCGCTGCCTGCGAAGAAAAGAAGGACATCTTCACAACTGTTTCCGATTTTACAGGAAAGCCGATTATGCGTTTCAACAGCATGATGAGAACCCTCGAGGACATCATGAACAACGCACGTATGAAACGTGAAATGTACCGTTTGACTGGTACCTGCTCGGGCGGAACCTGCGTTGGTTGGAATGCACAGAATGTAATGTGGGCTGTTACCCACGACATCGATGCCGAATTTGGCACCAACTATCAGGAAAGACTGAAAGCATGGATACTTTCGGCACAGGAACGCGGAATCCTCTGCGCTGCAGCTCTTACCGACGCAAAGGGTAACCGTAGCATGAAGCCTCATCAGCAGCCTTGCCTCGACAGCAATGTCCACATCGTTGAAAAGCGTGCCGACGGTATCGTAGTTCGCGGTGCCAAGGTTATGATTTGCGGTGTTGCTGCATCAGACGAAATCTTCATCCTCCCGGGTTCGGGCTACAAGGACACCGATGCCGACTTTGCAGTATCGTTCGTTTGCCCACGCGACATCGAAGGCCTCACAATAGTTGAAACCCGCCGTCCGAGCGACGACCGCGAATACAAGCAGAACTGGGATATTCCAGAAACAGGTATCACTCAGGCATACTTGCTTTTCGACAATGTATTCATTCCAAACGAGCGCGTATTTATGGCTGGCGAATTCAAGTACTCGGGCAAGGTTATCGAATACTTCACCGCTAACTACCGTGCTTGCATAGGTGCTTGCGTTGCAGGTCAGGGCGACATTATGATTGGTGCTAGCATCCTTATGGCTCGCGCAAACGGCATTTCGAGCAAGAAGTTCGACGACAAACTCGTAGCAATGGCAGCAAACAACGAAACAACCTTCGGTCTTGGTATCGGTGCAATGGCACTCGGTGGACAGAAGAACGGCGTTTGGGTTTCGAACTCGAAGATTGCTCACCTCAACAAGATGTATGTTGCAACATTGCCATACGAGACAAAACGTCTCTGCCAGGAAATCGGCGGTGGTATCGTTGAAACAGGTTGCGCACCTACATACGAAGACTTCCACAATCCAGCATACGGCGAATTCATCACCAACATCATCAAGGCTGGTGACTGCTCGACCGAAAGCCGCATGAGAGCCGTAAGACTTTCAGAGTGGTTGACAATCGGCGCTGGCGTTCCAGGATGTATGCACGGCGGTGGCTCACCCGATGGTGCAAAGATGGTAGTAAAGGCCTTCACTCCTTTCGAGGAATATGCCGAAATGGCAAAGAAGGTTGCAGGAATTACCGAAGATATTCCGGACCCAGTGGTTATAAAGAAATAATAAAAAATCACGATTACTTATAAAAAAAGCCACTCAAAAGGGTGGCTTTTTTTTGTAAGCTAAATGTAGTAAATCCTTTCTTAATCACGTACACAACGAACACTGAACCCATAGTCTTCATGGTCGGTGTGTGGTTCACCAATGTAAGTGTAGTTGTAATGGATGCTACGGTAGTAGGCGTTGCCGTTGTCGTACTCAGTAGACGTCCAAAAATGGGCATCGTGACCGAAATTGCGGTAATAGTCGAGAGAGTAACCTGCGGGTAACGCACCGAAGCCTATTGTGCCGAAGTACTCGGAGTTGGTAAGAGTGCCGTTTTCCCAAGCACTGGCGTTACCAGCAAGCATGGCTCCTGCAGTAGAATCACCACCCAAAACTGTTGTCAATTGACTCCATTCGGCCTTGCTCGGCAAATGCCATCCATTAGGACAGATACCTTGCACTCCACTCGGGTTTGCACTGCTGCTGCTTGCGCCGTTCATTGCAGCAGGCCAGTTGTACAAATAGCCGTAGGTTGCAACGTTGCTGCTATTGTTGTCTGGATAGTAGCGGTAAGCGGTGGTATAACTCGTTTCACTGCCTAACGGGATGTTGCCTTCGTAACGAAGGTTCTCGGTCATCCATATCTGCGAACCTATCTTTATCGCGCCATAATGGTTGCCATCACGCTCGTCAACAAATCCTAATCTAATGTCAATATCTTCCAAAATTGCTTCATGAGCAATTGTAACGGAATCTAATCTTTGAGATAAACTATCAATGGTTAACAGCATCTGTGATATTAGTCCATCAACATATCTCTTCGTTGCTGCATCTTGATTATCAGTTGGGTCTGTAACATCTTTCAACTGTGCATTTGCAGAATTACCAACAGAAACTACATCTGCCAAAGTTTGTGTTTCCTCCGTCAAAAATCCACTTACATCGGGAACATTGCCAGCCGATTGGGCGTACATTGCATACGGAACTGCAAGCAACTGGCTTACACCTATAATATCATAGTCATCGTCTCCGTTCACATTGGTTTCGGTCTTTATGAAATATGGTCCGTTTGCCCAGTTGATTGCGGAAAAGTCATCGCTACTTGTGCCATCACCTATTTCAATCGTAACCAATCCGTTGGCATTGGTCGTTGCCGAATGGGTTTCAGTATATACGGCTTCACCATCGGTGCTTCCCTGTAAGATGCTTATACGCACAGATATTTCGCTGTTTGTAACTAAATTGTTGTCGCTTCCGCGAACCACCGCCTGATAACTCATCTTTTGCGGTACTTGTGCAAATGTCATTGCACTGATAATAAGGCAGAATACTGCCGAAATCAAATTCTTCTTCATCGTTCTTTAATTTTAATTGTTATCATTTATTGTTGGGACACAAGATTTTGTGTCTTTACATTTCGTGGTGACGTTGCACGCAACGTCACTACAGATTGTTTCATTGACACATTGTCCATTATCCATTGTCAATTGTCCATTAATTTTTTACAACTTTAAATGTTTTTACCTCGTTTTTCTCTTTCGTCACACAGACAAAATATGTCGCTGGCGGTAACGATTGCATATTAATGCTTGTATTGTTAGAAACAA
>JAFZLK010000075.1 GCA_017551515.1 Bacteroidales bacterium
ATTACGCTAGCAATGCGGTATCCTTCATTAGGTGTGATTGTAAATATAGAATTATCACCTTCGTAAACAGTTGTTTCTCCTTCTGGACTTATTGCGCCATTTTCTCCAGCACTAGATGTGATAATGTATGTCGGGATTTCTTCAAATGTTACATTAATGCTGTGGTTTGCCATTACGTTTTGGAATGTATATGTGTTGTTGACAATTGCCTCTGTAACGTTTGCTTCTTCATCAACGATTACGCTAGAAATACGGTAGCCTTCACTAGGCGTGATTGTATATGTATGGTATTGGCTCTCGTTGACTTCAAATTCTCCTTCCGGGCTTATAGAACCGTTGTCTCCTGCCGATGAGGTTAATGTGAAACTTTCAGGCTCTTTGCCGATGAAGAAGTTGTATATCTCCCTATTGTAGTCAATGTCGTTGTTGTAGCCATCGTACCATGTATGTATTCCGTTATTAACCTTTATGAAGACGGTCTTGTTGTTAGTTTCGTTATTTTTGTATGTATATTGTTCAAAAGTAAGACTGTCGTTTTTAGAATCCTTGTAGTAATATATAGCAGGTTCTGTGCTACATTCGTTATAATCGCGCCAGGTTTCAACAAGAGCTTCAGCACCAAGTCCTACAGGAATTGCGATTCCGTTGAAGTTGAAATCGGCATTTGCGTATGAAATCATTTCATCCGATGTGCCGTGTATGTGCATGGTGTTGATTTTGCCTGTCGGTTCAAACGGTTGGAAATGACCGAGAGTTCCGCTTACAGATGCAACAGCTGTGATTCTGTCGGCATGTTTGACAGCCATTTTGTTGCTCATGAATCCGCCCATCGAGAATCCAGCTATGAATACGCTGTCGGTATCAACATTGAAATTGTTCTCGAGAGAGTCGAGGATTGCCAAGATAAAACCTTCATCGTTTACATTCTCATTAAGATTGATATTGCCGATGTTAATTCCGCTGTACGAAATGTTTTCGCCGCCAACGCCAGCAGCCCATGCTGTACCGGCATTCATGCTGTAGCCCATAATGCTTATAGTTGCATTAGTTGCTTCAGGTGTGATTATAATCCAATTGGGTGCAAGGTATTCGAATCCGAGCTGCGAGAAATTATTGCAGTTGTCACCAAGTCCGTGAAGCAGGAAAAGAACGGGCATACTGCCGTTAGGTGTCGCAGGAATGTGTTCCATGTACTTCCTTGTTGTTCCTTCAAATTCCATTGTGCGAGCCACGTGCTGCGCATTCAGTGCTAATACCATTGTAGTCAGTACTACGATTGTAAAGATCTTTTTCATTGTATTGAGTTTTTTGTTAGTTTCTAAGTTTCTAGTTTTAGTGGCTGTCTTCCTTGTTGAGACGCAAGGCCTTGCGTCTATATATTTAAATAAATCGTAAATCGTCATTCGTAAATTATTTGTTGCATATTTTATTGTATGGGCATATTTCGCAGTTATCGTCGTTGTCGGTTTGTGTGATGTTTGTAGTTGGGTCGAGAAGTTCTGTTAGTATATTTTTGAGGTTGAAGTTAAAGTGTTTGCGAAGAGGAATTTCTTCGTTGTTTATTAGGAGGTTTTGGTTCAGGTAATTTTCAATATTGTCTAAAGACTGTTTTTTCTTGCCTGTCTTTTCGTTAATGGTGTGACATTTCAGAAATCCGTCGTATAGTTTTGTGACACTGTATATGTATGGTTGTATTTTTTTGTATTCCTGTTTTGTTTGAGCAATGATTTCAGAATAAATCAGTATTTGTACAGCTTCTTTTGATTTGAACTTGTCTTTACTCCAGAATGTGTCGTTGTATGTCTTTTTTCCATTACCTATGGACGATGTCTTGTAGTCAACAACTCGTATTACGCCTTCCTTCAGGTCGATGCGGTCGATGATTCCCCTTAGTAGGATTTTTTGTCCGTTAACATCATATTCTATGGAATGTTTTTCCTTTTCGTTTTCGAGGTCAATAATTGAGAATGGTGCGTATTCCTTGTCGATCCCGACTATTTTTTTCAGGTACCTGCGCAGTGGGTTAATCATTATTTTCGATTTGGCTTCCTGCATGAGTTTTTCATCCGAAGCGTTTACATCGTACACTTTCTGCACGGCATAGTCTATTGCATTTTCTATATTCGCAAATATTTTCGAGAAATCATTTTCATTTATAATCTTTCCTATATAATCCTTGTATAGAAAATAGCAAGAGCTGTGCAAAAGGTTTCCAAATTCTATTGAGGATGTGTCGTCATCAATGTCATATTCCTTTTTCAACTCCTCGATATATTTGAAGTAGAACTGGAGCGGGCATGTTATGTAAGTGGTTATTAGACTTGGCGCAGCACCAGTTTCCTCGTCGTTGTTTTTTCCGATTCCAAGCAGGTCTTTTATTTTGCCCAATGTGTTGTCACTCTTGGAAATTTCTATTTTGCTTGATTGAGTGGGTTGTATCTCGTAGCTTTTCGTTTCGTGGAATTTTGGTTTTGTCGTGTCTTTATCCTCGTATAGTCCGAGTTCGTATTCTATTTGGGTAAGGAACCTCGATTTTTCGGAGTTGGAGTTTTTTTCTTCGGAACTATATAGCATTCTAATCTTACTGCTTCTCTGTAAAAGCCTGTAGAAGTAGTATGCGTAAATGCTGTCCTGAAATTCTATTGATGGCATTCCGAATGCTTTGCGCAGACCGTATGGAATCATACTTTGCTTGCTGTTTGATTTCGGGAAGGTGTTTTCGTTCATTGAAAGCATTATCACATTGTCGAAGTCGAGGCATCTGGTTTCCATGAAGCCAAGAATCTGCATATTGTCGTCGGACTTGCCGTCGAAAGCTAGGTTGTTTTGCTTTATTAGGCTGACCATAAGTTTGTTGTACATCTTGTCGTTCTCAAACTTGATTTCGTCGCCTATGGCGTTGACAAATGATGTGAACAAGGTTATAATCTTGTGCATGAAGTCTGATTCCGTCCTGTTGGATTCGTGGTTAAGGATGTTGTTGTAAACAAAATTGCATGCGTCGATTACATATTGTGGGAAATCTTTGCCGTTGATGTCGAACAATGTGCTCAGCATTTTGTTGCTGTCGATGCAGGTTCTTAGTTTTTCGATGTTGATGTATTCTATTTTGTGGTTGTCGAGAATTGCTATAATATCGTTTATGGTTTTGTTGTTTACGTATTTGCGGGTGAAACTATTCATTATCGTTGAATAAATGTCCTTTTTTCGCAAATATGTCTTTTCGCCGGTCCTTGCGTGCATTGCTAGTCTCATCACCGTCTGTGCGAAGCTTGCCGAAGCTGTGTAGCTTAGTGGATAACCCATCGTTATGTTGTATGGGCGGCGGATATTTTCTCCTTTTTCGTTCTTTAGCGTTTCGGGCAGTGAATATATCAATGGGACAAGCAGTTTTTCTTCTCCGAGTATTATTGCCGTCCTGCTGTCGATTTCCTTGCTCTTTTCCAATAATTCAGGGACTAGTTTTACCTGAGCAACAGAGGTCGGAACTTCTATTATCTTAACATCTTTCTGTCTGATATTTCTTATGTTATCAGTAATTTCAAAGCCTTTGGGCTGAGGGAAAATCCTGATGTTGTCACGAAGGAAAAGCCCAGCTTCCTGTGACTTGTTGTTGATGTAGTATTTGTCGGCATCCCAGAAGAACAGGCATTCTCCTCCATTGTCTTTTGCTTTTTGCCTGATGTGTTGCAAGAGATTTTTTTCACATTTGTTAAGTGCACTGAATCCGACGAATGCGTAGTTCTTGAACGAAAAATCGGTTAACGGCATTTTGCTTTCCACGAAATTACGGTATATAAAACCTTGGTAGCCAATGCCTTTTTCGTGGAGTAAATTGGTAAAATCCTCGTATATGTTAGGCATTTTTTGCCATAGTTCGAGGGTTTTTAGTTTGTTGTCCTTTAATTTTTGTGGCGAAACATTGCTCCAGAACTTGCGTAGCGTTTCTATTAGTTCCTTGTTGTCCTCAAATTCAGAGAATTCTATTTTGATAATTGACTCGTCTGCAATGTTCTTAAAAAGTTTTATCGGGTCGATGAGGTATTTGTCGATGTCGTCGAAATCGCTAAGCATGATTTCGCCGAGGCTGTAGAACTTGTCAAGTGTGGTTTGTTCAGGAAAATCTTTGTCGTATATTTTAAATAGGTTGTATATCAAGACTATTTTCTCGGCTTCGTGAAATTCCGAGTTTTTAATGAAAATATCCTTTATTGGAGTGATTTTTGGAGCCCAGCATACTTTTGTCGCATTTTTCTTATGTGAAGCAAGCAAGGCGGAGCCTGTTCTGTTATTGGGGACAATGATTTCGAGTTCTTGCAGGTCGTCAAAATGCTCGCTGATGTATTTTGTTACGGAGTCGATAAAACTTATTTCCATTGTCTTGATGCTAATGTTAGGTCGGTGATTACTATTGCTGTCAATGCTTCAACGATGACTGGAGTGCGCAAAGCATAGCATACATCGTGGCGACCATGAATTTCAAAGTCTTGCATCTGCTTTGCGTCGAAGTTGAATGTATGTTGCTTCTTGGCGATGCTTGGGGTGGGATGGAAGTAGGTGCGGAATACGATTTCGTCGCCATTTGAAATGCCACCGTTGATTCCTCCGCAGTTGTTGGTGGCGGTGTGTCCGTGTTCATTAATGTAGCAGTCGTTGTATTCCGAGCCGAGCATCGATGCCGAGGCAATTCCGTTGCCGAATTCTATTGCCTTTGCTCCTGGAATGGAAAACATTGCGTGAGAAATCATCGATTCGATGCTATTGAAAAACGGTTCGCCTAAGCCTGCGCGTAAGTTCTTGATTCTGCATTCCACTATGCCACCTGCCGAATCATCAGGCATGGCCTTTTCTACATTTTTCAGGCATTCAGGTAGAAATGATGCCGAAATTTCCACATCGGGAATAATTTTTTTTGCGACATATCCTGCGGCTACCAACGGTAAAGTCATTCTTCCCGAGAATTGTCCGCTACCGAGAGGATTGTTGAATCCATTATATTTTATATGTGCAGTGTAGTCGGCATGTCCGGGACGGAAGAATCCATCGAATTTGTAGTCATCATTGCGGATGTTCTCGTTCTTGAATGCTATTAGGATAGGAGTGCTGGTTGTATGTCCGTTATAAAGCCCGCTTCTGATTTCAGGAATGTCGCTTTCTGTTCGGGAGCTTCCTCCGAACCGACCTGTGCGGCGGCGTTCAATCCATGGCATCATTTCATCAACTGAAAGCGGTATTCCTGCTGGGCAACCGTCAATCACGATTCCTATTTCCGTGCCGTGCGATTCGCCGTAAAGCGTTATTCTGAATATATTCCCGAAAGTGTTCATCCGTTGAATTTTGGAGAACAAAAATAATGAGATTTATTCTAATATCCAAACGAAAGGACACCCTGCTTCAAAAAAATCTAAAATCTAAAATCGTCAATCGTAAATATGCATTATCTTTGCGCTATCGTTTAATAAAAAAATTGATTTATATGAATAAGTTTTGGAAAGTTATGCTGGCAGTAGTTGTGGGCGTTATCATTGTTCACATTCTCTACTTCCTGATTTTTTTAATGATTGGTTTGTCATCAATGGGCAGTACCTCAACAGATGTTTCGGTAAAGGACAATTCGGTGCTTAAGATTTCTCTGGCAACCGACATGCCCGACAAGGTTGTTGATGGTATGAGTTTCGATTTCATGTCAATGACGCCGGTAAACCAGTTGGGACTTAACGATGCGCTTAAGTCTATCGAAAAGGCAAAGAAAGATGACAGAATCAAAGGTATTTATCTTGATATGGATGGTGCTGCAGTTGGTTTCGCTACTGTAGAGGAATTGCGCAACAAACTCATCGAATTCAAGGAAAGTGGAAAGTTCATAGTAAGTTATGCATCTGCATATTCACATGCTGGTTACTATCTAGCTACTGTTGCCGATGAAGTTTATCTGAATCCTCAGGGCGGAATGTCGTGGCAGGGTATGTGCTCGCAGATAATGTTCTACAAGAATGTCCTTGAGAAACTTGGCGTTGAAATGCAGGTTTTCCGTCACGGACAGTTCAAATCGGCTGTTGAACCTTACATTTGCGACAAGATGAGTCCTGCAAACCGCAAGCAGTACAGCGTACTTCTCAATTCGATTTGGGGCAAGATTTGCAAGGGCGTTTCCGAACAGCGCGGTATTTCGGTTGATATGCTCAACCAGTATGCCGATAGTCTTGCTATCCGCAGGGCAAAGGATGCTGTTGACCTTAAGTTTGTCGATGCTACAAAATATTACGATGAGGTTCTCGACTTGCTCAAGTCGAAGTCTGGATTCGATGGCAAGGACAAGGATATGTTCATTAGTTTGGAAAAGTATGCTAATGCAAGTGTTCCTAAAGTAAAGGATAATAACAAGTCGAAGAACGAAATCGCTGTTCTTTTTGCTGAAGGCGAAATCGTTGATGGCAAAGGCGGCAACGGACAGATGGGCGGAGACAAGATTTCGGAAGAACTTCGCAAGATTCGCGAAAACGAAGATGTAAAGGCTGTTGTTTTAAGGGTTAACTCTCCTGGTGGTTCGGGACTTGCATCTGAGGTTATGTGGCGCGAAATACAGAAGGTTAAGGAAGCAGGTAAGCCGGTTGTTGTTTCGATGGGTAACTATGCTGCATCTGGAGGATACTACATTTCATGCTCGGCAGACTATATCTTTGCTCAGCCAACTACATTGACTGGTTCTATAGGTGTGTTTGGTATGTTCCCTAACTTGCAGGGACTTGTAACCGACAAGATTGGTGTTACAATTGACACTGTTTGCACAAATGCTTCATCTGATTTTGGAACAATTTTGCGTCCTGTTACCGACAAGGAATATGGATTTGTTCAGCAGTCAATCGAAGAATTCTACGATTTGTTCATTACAAGGGTATTCGATGGTCGTAAGGGCAAAGGCGCTGAAGGTCAGGTTTTGAGCGAAAAGGCTTTGGTTGATTCTATAGGTCAGGGTCGTGTATGGTCTGGTGCCGATGCAATCGCCATTGGTTTGGTTGATGAATTGGGCGGACTTAACGATGCAGTTAAGAAGGCTGTTTCAATGGCAAACCTTTCGGACGACTACAAGATTGTAGAATATCCTGCAAAGAAAGAATGGTTCGAGGATTTGGCAGAAAAACTTGATATTACGACAAGCGTAATGAAGAATGAACTTGGCGAAAACTACATATACTATCAGAACGCTAAGCGTGTTGCCAACACTAAGGGCATTCAGGCAAGAATGGAATACGATATTGTTATAAGATAAGTTCGTTTTATTGTGTTATTGTTGTAAAGTCCGCAAATTTTTTGCGGACTTTTTTTATTTTTACTTTTGTTTGCAAAAAGTTACTAAATTTTGCTAAAAAGTATTGCAAAAAGTTACTAAAATTTGAGTAAAATATATGTAATAAGTTACTTTGTGTTTGATTAAATATTTGATTATTAGTTTGTTGTATTTGGTTATTAAAGATAGTGTAAAATAATTGCTTTTACTTGCAAAAAGTTACTAAATTTGCGGTTGAAATATTGCAATAAGTTACTAATGTTTAACTAAAACTATTGCAATAAGTTACTAAAAAATGATAAAAACACTTGCAAAAAGTTACTATGATTGCAATTGAACGTAAGATAATCAGGAAGTTACAGGAGTGGAAAAATACTCCGCAAAAAGAGGCTTTGCTTGTATGTGGTGCGCGTCAGGTGGGAAAGACTACAACTATACGCGAATTTGCCCGTCGGTATTACAAGCATTTTGTTGAATTGAATTTTGAACAAACTCCTGAAATTCAAGAGGCTTTCGCTGGCAATCGGGATGCACAGACTATCATTGGTAAGTTGAGCTTGATGGGGTATGGCCCGTTTGTGGAAGGTCAGACGCTGGTCTTCCTTGATGAAATCCAAAGTTGTCCTAATGCGCGGACTGCCATTAAGTTTCTTGTAGAGGATGGTCGCTTCGATTACATAGAGTCGGGTTCGTTGTTGGGGATAAATTATGCCGATGTCAGTAGTTATCCTGTCGGTTTTGAAAGTCAGATACAAATGTATCCGCTTGATTTTGAGGAATGGCTCTGGGCAAATGGGGTAGGAGAGCAGGCAATTGATATGGTTAGGCAGGCGTATTTGGAGGAACGTCCGCTAGAAAATTTCGTTCACGAGCAACTTATGAGGCACTACAGGAATTTTTTGGTCGTTGGTGGTATGCCTAAGGTTGTTGCAACCTATCTGGAAAATCCCGATTTTGCCCAGACTTTGCATCAGCAAAAACTCATTTTGGACAGTTATAGGCTCGATATTGCCAAGTATGCTGCGGAAAACAAGACTAAGGCCAAACGCTTTTTCGATGCCATACCGTCTCAACTTGCAAAGGAGAAGAAGCGCTACATACTTTCCGACTTGGAGAAAACCGCCAGTATGCAGAAGTATGAGGATGCGGCGCAGTGGCTAGCCGATGCTGGCGTGGCGTATTTCTGCTACAACACACATTCGTTTGATTTGCCTTTTGAACAATACGAAAACAGGAATCTTTTCAAGGTCTATATGCTTGATACTGGCTTGCTTTGCAGTATGTGGAGTGGCAATGTGCAATGGCAGGTTGTGCAAGGAGATTTGTCCATTAACGAAGGTGGTCTTACCGAAAATTTCGTTGCCGCAGAATTGTCAAAACACGGGCATTTGCTTCATTACTACGACCATAAAAGTCGCAACGAACTAGATTTTCTGTTAAAAGGAGATAAGTCGTTGAATATTTTGGAAGTAAAGTCGGGAAACAATTACAAGAGCCATGCTTCGCTTGATAATGCTTTGGAAAATAATCCTGACAAGATTGAACGGAGTGTTGTCCTTTGCAAGTTTAATTTGGAAAAAACTGAAAATATTACCTATATGCCTTTGTATATGGCAGCGTTTATGTAAATTGTGATTTCTCTTTGAAATTAGTGCATAAATTTGTATCTTTGACAAATTTTTGTGATGAAACAATAGTATGGCAAAGAAGCAGGAACCGACATATATTCCGCCGTTTACGGTGAGTGCGGAAATGACGACAATAGTTGCAGAAATTGCAGAGATGGTAGGTCATCTTACTGCGACAGCAGAGCATTTGCCGACACCGCAGTTGCGGAAAAAGAATCGAATAAAAACGATTCAGTCATCGTTGGCTATCGAAAACAATTCGTTGTCGTTGGAGCAGGTTACTGCCATAATTGAAGGAAAGCGGGTGTTTGGTGCTCCTAACGAGATTCAAGAGGTTAAGAATGCTATAGATGCATACGAATTGTTGTTGGAGTTGAATCCATATAAGGAGAAAGATTTGCTGAGAGCACACAAGTTAATGATGACGGACTTGGTGAATGAAAATGGTCGTTATCGTCAAGGTGGCGTTGGTGTATTCGATGGACAGAAATGCATTCACATGGCGCCACCTGCCCAACGCGTGCCTATGCTCATGTCTGATTTGTTAGCTTGGGTAAAGCATACAAAGGTACATCCGCTTATTAGTTCTTGTGTCTTTCACTATGAGTTTGAATTTATTCATCCATTTGCCGATGGTAATGGGCGAATGGGGCGTATGTGGCAGACTCTGTTGCTGATGCAATGGAATCCTATTTTTGCGTGGATTCCTGTTGAAACTATAGTCAAGGAGCATCAGCACGAATATTATGCAGCTATTGCTAAAAGCGATAGCATGGCGTCTAGCACACCATTTATTACTTTTATGCTTCAATGTCTGAAATTGGCTTTGATTGAAATGCAAGAAAGTAACCAGAAAAGTAACCAGAAAAGTAACCAGAAAATTGTTGAAGCAATGCGACAGAATCCATTTGTCACCATCCGTGATTTGCAAGACATTACTGGATTGTCGGAAAGTGGGGTAAAGAAGAATATTCGCCAGTTACGAGCAGAAGGAATAATTGCGCGAGTAGGCGGTGCAAAGGGCGGACACTGGGAAGTATTGTAGATATATAAATTGCATTAAATATTATGAGGAAATTTTCATTTGTATTGGCTTTGTTGCTCGTATCGGCAATGGCTTTTGCGCAGTCGACCAAGGTGTTGATTGAAACAACCAAGGGAAATATTACTGTAATGTTGTATGATGAAACTCCATTGCATCGCGACAATTTCATAAAGCTTGTTGAAAGCAATTTCTACGATAGCATATTGTTTCATCGAGTGATAAAGGACTTTATGATTCAGGCTGGTGATCCGACCTCCAAGAATGCAGCGCCTGATGTCCTTCTGGGTGATGCAGATACCGATTACACCATACCTGCCGAATTTGTTTATCCGAAATATTTCCACAAGAAAGGCGCTCTTGCAGCCGCGCGTACTAGCGATGACGAAAATCCCGAGCGCAGGAGTTCCGGCTCGCAGTTCTATATTGTTCAGGGACGGACATTTACAGATGAAAAACTCGACCAGTACGAAACGCGTTTGGGAATAAAAATGCCTGCCGAAATCCGTGAATACTATAAAACCGTTGGCGGAACTCCGCATCTCGATACCCAATATACAGTATTTGGTGAAGTTTTGGAAGGAATAGATGTCGTAAACGAGATTGCAGCAGTTGAAACCAACAAGGACGACCGCCCTGTAGTCGATGTCAGGATATTGATGATGAAGATTGTTAAGGGAGAATAGTCTTAAACATTACAAATGTTGATATTTAAGCGTGTCTGAAAGCACCTCTTAGTTCTCTCCTTTGCATCCGTTCCTGTCCTCATTTCTTTCCACAAAACAAAACTTTTTGCGATTTTTTAATGTGCGACTTTATAAAAATGCCAACTTTTATAAAGTGGCATTTAATAAAATGCAGAATCAATCTGGCGTAAAGGATAAAAGTCTGCTAAATCGTAAATTGCATTAAATCATTTTGCAAAAGGCATTGTTTTATTGTTACATGCATTACAAATGATGATATTTAAGCGTGTCGAAGTGCAATATTTAGTTATCTGCCATAAGATAGTAAAACATACACGACAAAAATTTATAATAGATAGAATAGGGCATGTATCATATCCTATTTTAATATAAGAGTAAATTATTTGGTTTGAGTAGGTGGATTATTCCAGCTAGCTTGTAGAGGATTGTCAAAATCTATACTTGTTAAATCGCCCCATTTGTCGCCATTTGAATCATACCAACGCTTTAAAATTATCTCTGTATTTATGATATAGTTCATCCCTCTGCCTATTTTGTTGTCAGTTACTAAATTAGATTGAGCAATAATATGTTGTATGCGTTTTTTCATAAGCTCGGCAGTAATACGATCCATACTAATTGAAATGTTGTTGGGCGTTATTTCTATATGTTGTTCATATTTTTCTTGCCACATGTAACATTTTTGTTTTTTCCATCCTTCTTTTTTATTAGGTGCCCATATATCTTGAATAGTAGAATTTGTTGCAGTTATGTTTTCATCGATGACAATTCCATAAAAGGAGGAACTTTCCATTAATTGGTATGCTTTAGAAATAGGTTCACCAAAACATATGTTTTTCTCCTTATCAACAATAACCACGCCTTTGGAAATTGCGCCATTAATGCCTATTCCGCTTTCAATAAAGATTCTCATATATTGAGAACACATTAATGAAATCAGAAACAAATCATAGTCATGGTCTGAATTAGAGGTAATTATAACTGTATCTGAAAAATTAAAACAGTCATATTTATACGCTTGATACATACCTTTGTTTGCATCATCCACTCGGGCTAATAATTGATACACATCAACTATTTTCTCTTTAGATTCAACAATGCTCTTAAAACCCATAACATCAAGCATTGCTACATAGCAGTTCTTTTTTGTTTTACTCATGCATAAAAAATATAAAATATTAATTGAATTAGTAAATAGATAACATAAATAATTTTTCTCCTTTATTTACACACATATAATTCAGAAATTTATTATTTCTTCTTATTACATACTGGACGAACAGAAAATCCAATGCATCGCTCACCATGAGATACGCCAATAGCGCCAGAATAAAAGTGAAGCATATATGCATGATCCCAATTGTCATGGTATATAGAACTAGACCAATAAAAACCGTATAGGCCAGCGAGAAAGTTATCACCTTCGGTCTGGCAACCAGTAGCAGGTATAAAAATGCTATTACCATTTGTCCCAACCACATTATACCCTATATTATTCCATATCCATTCGCACTTATTTTTCAGTTCTTCAAAATCCGTTTTTGTGGGCATTCTCCAACCTGTTCCCCAGCTAGCAGTAGCATCGGCACTTTTAGGAAGTATTGTTGGATTATCAGCATATTTATAAGTATTTGGATTATAAATATATTTTATTTTTGTCTCGCCCCATGCAAAGTAGTCTCCATAGCATTCTGGGGTTGAAGCCCCAATATTGGAAGATGCCCACAGCGTACCGCTTGGCAATCCAAGGTCAACCCACTCATGACCATTTAACATTCCACTAGTCGGATTCGTAAGATATTCCAATGCCTTGTCTGCCTGTACCATTACTGGAATATCGCCACTTTGCGCAATACCTGTTTTCTGTAATATGGAAACGATTTCTGATATGGTAACATCTGGTATTTCAGTTTTCATTAGTGCTACCAATCCCGAAACTACAGGTGCTGCCATGCTCGTACCGTCAAGGCATGAATATTTGTTGCCAGGAACTGAACTGTATATGTCAAGGCCTGGTGCAGAAACAGTTGAAGCATCGGCATAGTTTGTAAATGGTGTCGCCTTGTTTCCCTTTTCTGATGCACAAACAACAATGGCATCTCCTGTACGATTTTGTGGTGGAAGACACGAAAGTACATGGTCGTTTCCTGCCGAGAATACCACTATGCAATTCTTTTTCTTTGCTTTTGCCAATACCATTTTCCATAGTCTTTCCTCGTCTTTTTGGCATCGCTTAGAAAATTCGCGCTGAAAATCAAGCGGAACATCGCCACATCCTGCATACGATGGTCCTGCCGACATATTTATCACATCGGCACCTTCTGCCACAGCATATAAGATTCCAGTTGCAAGTGCAAATGTTGTCGTTCTTTCCCCATCAAATACCTGTACTGGCATCAAAAGACATTCGGGGGCTACACCAGTTACACCTTTGTCAATATGAGTACTTGCACCCACAGCGATTCCTGCTACATGAGTTCCATGCATTCCATTTGTGGAATTATAATATACATTGCCATCGTTTGTGAAAATATTGTATGGACTTATCACTCTGCCCTTAAAAAGTTCGTGGTTTACATCAAATCCATCATCAACAACTGCTACAACTACTTTTTTGCTTCCTTTTGTTGTTTCCCATGCTTTTCTCAAATTTATAGCATCAATATGCCAGCCAGCATCAGCGCATTTGTCAGCATCGGATTCTTCCTGCGAATATATTGTTTCCACAGTAATTATAAACTTGTAGTCGGGCATTTGCGTTTCCAATCCCTTGTGTATCACATCAAGCACATCTTCTGGGACTTGAATTTCAATTGTTTTCAGCAAATCGTTAAAACTGATAATCTTGTACTCGTCTTTGGGATATAGTTTTTTGAAATCTTTCACAAAAGCATTCATGTCGGTTTCGTCATCTTCGAAAAATATACTCAATCTGTTCGCTACAATTGCAGGAGCAATAGAATCTTCTGGATTTGTAATTACCTTTACGCCTGTTATTGGCGCAAAAACTGGTCTTTCCTTGTAATCCGCAGGCAACGAATCACCAACATTCACGGCTGGAACATCGGCTGCGTCAATCTTTGTTCCTTCATTTTCTGAATTATTGTTGCACGAAAACAATAAAATCGCAACAAACAAGCATAAAATCAATCTCGTATTCATATCTAAATTATTTTTCTCGCACAAAGTTAATCATTTTCCAATGCAAAATTATGGGTGTTAATATTTTTGTGAAAGAAATTTGAAGAGAATATCTACGCCTTACAATTAATCTGATTCCTTCTTTTTGGCTCACTCTTTGCTAATCCCCTTTGCGGTTTTTGCCAAATTTATTAATTTTGCATTTCGCACTTTTGATTAGAAAACTATAAAAAGTTGATTATGAAGAAAATATCAATTATCGTTGCTCTTGCACTCGTTTCTGCAACGGCATTTTCGCAATCGACCAAGGTGTTGATTGAAACAACCAAGGGAAATATGACAGTGATGCTTTACGATGATACTCCATTGCATCGCGACAATTTTGTGAAACTTGCCGAAAGTGGTTTCTACGAAGGCTTGTTGTTCCATCGCGTGATAAATAACTTTATGATTCAAGGCGGTGACCCAATGTCGAAGAATGCCGCTCCGAATGTTCGTCTAGGCAATGGAGGTCCAGGCTACACAATTCCTGCCGAAATCGTTTATCCTACGCATTTCCACAAGAAAGGCGCTCTTGCTGCTGCCCGCACTGGCGACAATGTAAACCCCAAGCGTGAAAGTTCTGGTTCGCAGTTCTATATTGTTCAAGGTCAGACTTATACCGATATGAAACTCGACCAGTTTGAAAAGGCGTTGGGCAGGACTTTCACCAAAAAGGAACGCGATGCATACGCTACAATCGGTGGAACTCCACATCTTGACAACCAATACACGGTTTTCGGCGAAGTCGTTGAAGGTCTTGGTGTTGTAGATAAGATTGCTGGAGTGCAGACTGCTCCCGGCGACCGTCCTGTAGAAGATGTGAAGATTATAAAGATGACGGTTATCAAGGACGAACCTAAAGAGGCTGAAACTCCTGCCGTTGATACCGAGAAAACAAAGAAAGCCAAGAAATAATGGCTGAAAGTTTTATATTTTCTGGAACTGGCTTTGTGCTTGGTAAGTACGAAGTTACAAACGCCGACATACTGAAATACATCCGTCTCGGATATCTTGACGGTTTCAACGAGTTGCGGGCAGCCAAGTCGGAGAAGTATGAGGCATACAGGGAAAATAATCCCAACGCGACCGCCTTCGACTATATGGCCGATGCCAAGATGGGCTTCCGCACGCGCTACCATGTTGTGCCGTTTCCACCTGCTGCATCGCAGTATAAGAATGCTGACAATACAATAACTTTGTGCGTAGGCGCAGTAGAAAAAGCACTTGCAAAAAGCGGTCTTTCGGGCAACGACATTGACGCTTGGTTTGTGGGATCGGCAACTGCTCCGCAAAAGGCACCAGGAATTGCCGAGTTTGTGAAGTCGTATTTTTGTTCCGAGGAAAACCAGTCTCCGTCATTCTCGCTTACCTCGGCATGCGTTGGTTTCAATTCCAACATTGAGGCGGCACTTGCTTATTTCAATTCGCATCCGACTGCAAATCATATTGTTGTGGCACATTCCGAGGTTATGTCGGAACTTTTGCTCGAGGAACGCGACTTTGTTCCGTTTACTACTTTTGGCGATTCGTCTGCTGCAGTTGTGCTCAGTAGGGTGCAGACAGATGAAAAGTGTGGCATTGTTGCTGTGCGAAACAACGAGGACATTGCTATGCTCGATTTCCTTGGCGCCGACCATTCGGGCAATTTGTTCATGGAACCGCGCATGGTGAAAAGCCGTGCCGTGCCAAACATTACATATACTGCTCAAAAACTGCTCGAACAGTGCGGATGGACTATAAACGACCTTGCTATTTTCATTCCTCACCAGACAGGAAATGCAATCGTACATTCTGTGGCAGAGAACCTTGGTATTGACAAGTCAATGGTTTATCAGGATGTGCAGGTGAATTTTGGAAATCTCTCCGGAGCATCGGTTCCTGCTTGTTTCGATGTGCTTATGTCGGAAGGAAAACTTAAGCCAAACGACAAGGTATTGACGGCTGTAGCAGGCCTTGGCGGTGAATATGGCGGTTTTGCATACATAATGCCACCGCGTGAATTCAAATTTTCACCATCCCGCGAATTGGAAGGCAGAACACTAATGCTCACAGGTGCATCGGGTGGCATTGGTCGTCAGATTGCTTTGTCGGCTGCCCGCAAAGGTGCGGAATTGATACTTTTGTACAACTCCAACGATGAGGTAATCAACAACTTGAAAGACCGCATTTCTGCTGAATGCAATGTTCGCGTATCGGTAGAGAAGGTCAATTTGACCGACAACAATCAGGTTGATGCTTTGGTGTCGCGCATTGTAGAAAAGTATGGCAAAGTCGATTACTTGGTTAATACTCACGCTGTAACAGGCGGACTTGCTCGTGCTACAAAGGTTGGTATTTCCGAATTTGAGGATGTGGCAAGGATTAACTACGAATCCATTAAATATTTGTGCGAAAGCATGTCCGATTATGTCCGCCGTGCTGTGCTGATAACGGGTTCGGTAGGAGAGGATGCTCAGTTTGCGGGTTCGGCACCGTATGTTGTGTCGAAGCGTGCTTTGCGCGGTTTTGCTCGTTCGTATGCAGGAAAGGTTTACGCAAAAGGTGTCAAGTGCATATATTATCTTCCGGGACTTATTGGTGCAGGAATGGTGTCGAAACTCGATGAATCGCAGATTCAGGCATCTATGATGGCTGTAAACCAGAAGGTTTTGACCAATGTTGATGAGATTGCCGAAAGGATGGTCTTGTCGGTATGCAGAATCAAGGTGCCGAATGTCCGCATTTCATCAGAGGAAAACTTGACTGTGATAAAGGATGTTTATCTAAACTATTGATTATGACTTTTATTCAGCAAGATATTTCCGCATTGCCTTTCCTTGCAGTCATTCCACAAAGCAGAACGAACAGGCGCAGGAACGAGCCTTGTGAGTTCGCTTATGCGGAATCTCCAATTGTTACTAGCAAGGAGATTACGGACAGCCGTCTTCACACAGCTCACCGTTCCGTTTCGCGTGTTTGTTTCTCAGATGCTTTTGCGTCTCAGCATAGCAAACAAGTTTGTTCTGCTTTCGGCTTTCAAAGCATTCAGTCAGGCTTCCGCAATGACTACCTTTTTTATTATTCATACTAAATGACTTTGTTTAAGATGTTTGAAAACTACATATTCTCTGGCTTCGGCTATTCGGCAGGAAGGTTCACAATTACCAACAACGACATTTATGATGCCTTGAAAAAGGGCTACTTCGAAGGTTTTGCCGAGGACAAGATAAACGCAAGCACAAAGTTCGCGCAGTACCGCGAAACTCATCCAAACGATACTCCGTTCGACTATTTTGCCGGCAACATAATGGGCTTCTATGAAAGACATTATGTCCGTCCGTTTCCTCCACGCGTGAACCGCATGCAGGTGGAATCTTCGCTCGAACTGGCTGTTAAGGCAGTGAAAAACGCTATGATTGATGCAAAAGTGCAGGCATCCGACATTGATGCGTGGTTTGTAAGCACGGTTTCTCCACATCAGCAGGCACCGGGTATTGCTGGTTCGGTGAAGTCGTTTTTTACCGATGCAAAGAACTATACGCCAGCGTTTTCGCTGATGTCGGGATGCGCAGGTTTCAACCAGAACTTGCAAAAGTGCATAGAGTATTTCCGTTTGCACAAGGAAGCCATGTACGCAGTTGTGGCACACACCGAAACAATGTCATCGTTTTTGAACAAGCGCACCAAGTTTGTCCCGTTCGTGACTTTTGGCGATGCGGCGGCGGCTGTGATTGTTGAGCGGGTTGAAGCGGAAGAAAAATTCGGTATTTTGAGCATTTGCAACTATCAGGACTTGAAAATGCTTGATTATGTGGGCGTTGATGATGACTGGAACTTGTATATGGACGATTCGGTAATCAAAGACCGTGCTTGTGAAAACATACCGAAGGCATCGCGCGAATGTCTGTCAAATGTCGGCTGGAGCATTGACGATATTGATGTGTTTGTTCCGCATCAGACTGGCAATGTGATTGTTAAGCAAGCAGCTTCCGAATTGAACTTCCCGATGGATAAAGTTTTCCTTAAAGCGCAGAACCTATATGGAAATGTGTCTGGAGCAACAGTTCCGCTTGGTCTTGCAATGCTCGCCGAAGAAGGAAAACTGCACGATGGAGCGAAGATTTTGAGCGCAACGGCAGGTGTGGGCGGAAATTATGGAGGTTTTGCCTACTTGCATCGCAGTAATAACAGACAAAATACATCTTACTCGTTGCATAACAATGAGTTGCAGGACAAAAATGTACTTGTGCTTGGAGCATCGGGAAAACTTGGCGAAAAGGTTGTCGCTGAACTTGCTTCGCGTGGCGCAAGTCTTTGGTTGCAAGGAAATTCAAAAGCCGATGTTTTGAATAGAGTAGGAGCAAAGGTTTTCGAGTGCGACTTTGGCGACAAGGCATCGGTACGCAAGTTTATTGATGAGATTAACTCGTTGGAAATCAAGTTTGATTATCTAGTAAATCTTGCCGAATCTGTTGGCGAAAACTGCATGGATGTGAACCTTTATGCGCCTATTGAGATAATAAACGGCATTGTCGGAAAGATTTCTGGTTGCATATTAGCGGTCGGCAATGGTGCCGAAGACTTGAATTTTGATGAGAATTACAACGAATGGTCGTCATCCAAGCGTGCGTTTCACGGCTATCTGGCTTCGGCAAGCGGTGAGTTGTCGAAGTACGGCATAAGAACGGTTTATCTGCATTTGGGCTTTATGGACGATGGTCTTGTGTCGCAGTTGCCAGACAAGTCAGTATTTAAGTTTATGGTAAAATCGCGACAGGAAAACCTTATAAATCTGGATGTTGCAGCCGAAACAATAGTGAATGCCCTTTACATCCCGCGTCAACTTGGCGTCAACTATTCCTACGAAAATTTGATGCTCGTAGGCAGGTTGGGGTACGATGAGAATAAGATAGACTAAGGGGAACTACGAGGTACGATTTACGATTTTAGATTTACGGCAGTCGGCAAAAGTCGGCTGTTGTTTTTTGTTTTTTATGTACAGACGCAAAATATTGCGTCTTAATCCGTGCGTTACGCATCATTATGTAGGCTCGCAATGCATTGCGAGCCTATAATCATTGAATCCTTGAATTTGCAGAAACCAGATTAACAAAATAATAAACCAGAATTTCATTCCAAAGTGTTATATTTGCAAGTTAAAACTAAAAATTTTGACTGATGGGTCTTTTTAAAACTTTTACATATAATGTATTCGACTACAAGCCACGCTATTACGATGCAAAACTTGACGAGTTTCACGAAAAGGTGATGGACAGACGCGAGGCGGAAGGCAAAATCGATGCTACCGATGGCGAGTATAAGCCGGGTGCTAGCATCCGTGGCAGTTTCCGTTCTAAGATGCGCAGAACATCGTATGGCGGAACAAAAAAATCCACTATCAGGATATTCTGCATTGCCGTTTTCCTGTTTTTCATCGCCTACCTTATTTTCTTCGCCGACCTATCATCGGTGGTGTCGTACATTAGCAAGCTGTAGCCATGTCGGATATAATTAAGTTGCTGTCGGATTCGGTTGCCAATCAGATTGCTGCCGGCGAGGTCGTGCAGAGACCTGCATCGGTGGTGAAGGAACTGGTAGAAAACTCGCTCGATGCAGGAGCAACCAATATTGACATAATAATAAAGGACGCTGGGCGAACTCTTATTCAGGTGGTTGACAACGGCGTAGGAATGTCGCCAACCGATGCCCGCATGTCGTTTGAGCGCCACGCAACATCGAAAATTTCGAAGGCGGAAGACCTGTTTGCAATAACCACCATGGGTTTCCGTGGCGAGGCGTTGGCTTCAATCGCCGCTGTTGCTGAGGTGGAACTTGTTACACGAAGGAGCGAGGACGAACTCGGCACTTGTGTTTGCATTTCGGCATCGAATGTGAAGTCGCAGGAACCTGTGGCTGCTGCTGTCGGCACAAATTTCAAGGTGCGAAATCTTTTCTTCAATATTCCCGCTAGACGCAAATTCCTGAAATCGGACAGTGTGGAAACAAAGCACATTATGGACGAAATTTATCGCATTGTGCTAACCAACCCATCAATTTCGTTCAAGGTGGTTTTCAACGATGATATAAAGATGCAACTTTCTCCAGAGAATCTGCATCAGCGTATAGCAAATGTCTTCGGCAAGAAACTCAACCAAAACCTTGTGCCGATTGGCGTTGAAACCAATATCGTGAACATTAAGGGCTATGTGGTAAAACCCGAGATGTCGCTGAAAAACATGTCGGAGCAGTTCTTTTTCGTGAACAACCGCTACATGTATCATCCGTATTTCCGCAAGGCGGTGACATCGGCATACGACAAGCTTCTGCCCGAAGGCGAAAATCCGCGCTTTTTCATTTATTTGGAGGTTGACCCTGCAACAATAGACATAAACATTCATCCTACCAAGACCGAAATCAAGTTCGAGGAGGAGCAAAGCATCTACATGATTCTAAATTCGGCCGTAAAAGAGGCACTTGGCAAGTTCAATATTGTTCCGTCCATGTCGTTTGAGGATGACATTACCCGCGATGCGCATTTTACATCGACAACGGTTGTGCGTCCGCCAGTTATAAGCGTGAATCCGAAGTTCAATCCGTTCAAATATACCGATTCGGGCTATAAGCGCGATGTTCCGAAAAACTGGGAACAGTTGTACGAAGGAGGCAAGACTCGTGACGATTTTGATTTGCCCGAAAGCGAGAATCCGCAGAATCCCGAGGTTATGCAAAGCGTGCAGTCGCAAATATCGTATGGAAACGATGATAGTTATTCGTGCGATAGTTCGCAGAAGTATTTGCAGTTGAAAAACAAGTATATCCTCACATCATCGCATTCTGGCATGATTGTCATAAATCAGCGTAGGGCGCACGAACGCATTATGTACGAGCATTTTATGCGTATGCTTGAATCGCGTAGCGGAGTGGTGCAGAAGTCGCTTTTCCCGCTTGTGATTGAGCCTACTCCCGAGGAACGCGGTCTGCTTATTGAGGTTATGACAGAACTCAATACCATTGGTTTCGAGATTGTTATGCTTGGTAGCGACAAGTTTGAAATTCGCGGTGTGCCTGCCGAACTTGCCGAAATGGATGCTAATGCGATTATTCGTCAGCTTCTTGACGAACTTTCGGACGGTTCTCCTGATGTGAAAATGCTACTTAACGACAAGATTGCCATAGCGTTGGCAAAATCGGCGGCAATGACATCGGGCATCTCGTTGAAGGACGAGGAGATGGAAGACTTGTTTTTCCGTTTGATGTCGTGCTCAAACCACAACTATACTGCCGATGGCAGAAAAATAATGGAGATAATGGACATTTCCGAAATTGAAAACAAATTTAACTGATGAGCCATGTTCAATAGGAGTTCGTTCTTGGATATTCCACCGGTAGTCAAGTATTTGCTTCTCGTCAACATTGTAATGTTTGTCGTGGCGATGTTTGTACCTGCTGTCGATTCGTATTGTGCATTGTACAGTTTCCGTAGCCCTTTGTTCAAGCCTGTACAGCTTGTGACTCACATGTTTATGCACGGCGGATTCTGGCATCTGTTCTTCAATATGTTTTCGCTATACATGTTTGGCAGGGTGTTGGAATCGTATTGGGGTTCGAAGCGGTTCTTCATATACTACTTTGTGGCTGGAATCGGTGGCGCATTGTTCTATCTGCTTGTAAAAGAGATAGAAATGCAGGTGATTATGTCATCCATGAGTCCGGAAGCAATCGAAGAGGTTATGCGCAATGGCGCTGACATATTAATGCAAGGCAAAAATTATGCAATGTCTGACCTTGGAAAGTTGAACCTTGTGCTCAATGTGCCCTGCGTCGGTGCATCTGGAGCAATTTACGGTTTGCTTCTTGCGTTTGGAATTATGTTTCCAAATGTCGAGATGTACATTTATTTTGCTATTCCAGTGAAAGCCAAGTGGATGGTGATAGCATTTGTTGTTATAGAACTTTTGCTTGGTATTCTGAACGCGCAAGGCGACAATGTTGCACATTTCGCACATCTTGGCGGTATGCTCATCGGTTTCATCCTGTTGATGATTTGGCGTAAGAAAGGAGAGGTGTGATGAAGCAGGGAATCTGGGACGAAGTCAAGAACATTTTCCGTCACGGAAACAATTTGAGCATACTTATATTTTTGAATATCAGTGTGTTCGTTGTGGTACTTGCTGTTAATCTCGGATTTTTCTTCGCTGGAAAGACTTTTAATGTGTCGGAATGGTTGGGCGTGTCGTCAAACTTTTCGCTTTTGGCGCATAGGCCGTGGACGGTGGTGACATACATGTTTGTTCATTCCGGATTCATTCATATAATGTTCAACCTGCTTGTGCTATACTGGTTCGGGAAAATCTTCCTTGAGTACCTTTCGCAGAGGCAGTTGCTTGGAGTGTATATACTTGGTGGACTTGCAGGTGCGCTGGTTTTCATTGGGGCTTATAACATAATCCCTGTGTTCGCCACGGTGAAAAATGTCGCTTTTGCAATCGGCGCATCGGCATCGATAATGGCGGTTGTGTTTGCAATAGCCGTGCTTGTGCCTAATATGCCAGTCCGCTTGGCTTTTCTCGGTCAGATAAAACTGAAATATTTGGCGATGGCGATTGTGCTCATTGACTTGCTGAGCATACCGTTCGGCAATGCGGGCGGACATTTCTCGCATCTTGGTGGGGCACTCATGGGGGCGATATTTTCGGTATGCTATTCAAAGGGGACGGACATTACAGTTTTCTTGTCGCGTTTTTTTGCATGGGTTGGCGGATTGTTCAAGTCGGATCCAAAGACTGCAACGCAGAGTGGTAGTCGTCGTGCCGAAACCGATGCCGAGTACAACAGACGCAAAGCTCGTGAGCAGAAAGAGATAGACAGAATTTTGGACAAGGTTAAGGAATCGGGATATTCGAGTTTGACGAAGGAAGAAAAGGAAAAATTGTTTAGCAACAGCAATAAAAATTAAGGGGTATGTGGCGTAAGATATTATGGGTGTTTACGATATTGTTCTTGTTGGCGGTTATACTCTGCATAGTTTCGGTGTATGTGTCGCCGGCAAGTGTAAAGTGGATGGCTTTGTGTCCGTTTATGCTGAAGTATGTGCTTATCGGACTTGCCACGCTGATGCTTTTATGGCTGTTCGTGAATTATAAGGTTGCCATTCCTATTGCTGTCGTGGTATTTGTCGGCTTTAAATTTTTCTCGCACGAATATTCAATTCGTGACAAATCGCTTGATGACAATGCCGATTTCAGGGTGATGTCCTACAATGTGAAATGTTTCGGTATTCTCGACAAGAATTCCAATTTGTTGAGGGAAAAGGTTTTGGAAACAATTACTGCTACAGATGCCGACATTGTTTGCATGCAGGAAGCATATTGGGCTAACAAGCCTGCCGATTTTCCGACGCTTGATGTGCTGTCGAAGAATTTGAAGGCTAAGTCGGCACCGAAGGTAAGGCTTACTAATTTCAATTATGGGGTAGGAGGCTTGGCGATTGTTACGCGCTATCCTGTCATTAACCAGTATTCGCATCCGTTCGATAGTACTGCAAATGGCTTCATGTATGTTGATATTCTAATGAATGAAGATACTGTCCGTTTGTACAATGTTCATTTGCAGTCGATTATGATAAGCGATTCGGATGTGGAGTTGAGCCGTAGGCGTGAAGGTTTCAACCGAGAAAACAAGGACAAGGCTATGAATTTGTATTCAAAGTTCTCGGAGGCATCGGCACATCGTGCCGTGCAGGTAGATACGCTTGTGGCAACGCTAGACACTTGTCCGTATCCAGTTCTGCTTTGCGGTGATTTCAACGATGTTCCTTTGAGTTACGCATGTTTCAGCATATTGGCTTCAGGCGAACGGCTTCACGATACCTTTATGGAGCGTGGCGATGGCAATGGTCGCACATTTTCAATTGCTGGTGTAGATTTCAGAATTGACTACATAATGCATTCCAATAAATTCAAATGTTTGAGACACAAGGTTTTGGAATTCAATATTGCAGATGACCATTATCCCGTGGTGGCGGATTTTAAAAGTTGAAAGTTAAAAGTTAAAAGATGAAAGTTTTTTGGGAATTTAGGCTTTAAGTCTTCCAGCCTTTTAGCCTGTTTAGCCCATTATTTGTTCGTCAGTTCCGCAAAAACTTCCTCGATGCTCTTTTCCTTTTCCTGCATGCTTAGTACGGCAAGCCCCTTTTGCACTGCAAGGTTGAATACGGCTTTGCGGATGTCGTTGTTCTTGCTGAATTCGATTGCAAATCGGGTGGGGGACTGCTTGCGGACATTTCTAATGCCATTTATCTGTACAAAATCATTCTCCGAAAGTTCACCATCTAATTCGACAAGCAGTGTGGAAATTGAATCGCTGTTGAGATGGGCAAAATCTTCTGCCTTGTCGTTGGCAAGAAGTACACCTTTTTTTATCAGCAAGATGCGGTCGCAAATCGCTTCCACTTCCTGCATTATGTGTGTCGAAAGGATGACTGTTTTTTCTTTGCCTAGATTCTTTATCAGGTTTCTGATTTCGATAATCTGGTTGGGGTCAAGTCCTGATGTAGGTTCGTCAAGAATGAGCACTTCGGGGTCATGTATAATTGCCTGTGCCAGACCAACGCGCTGTTTGTAGCCTTTCGACAAGGTGCCGATTTTCTTGTTTATTTCGGGTTCAAGTCCTGTGAGTGACACAATCTCGTCAATTCTTGCCTTCTTGTTCTTTATGCCGTATATTCCTGCAACAAATTCAAGGTATTCAACGATATACATGTCAAAGTACAATGGATTTTGCTCGGGCAGATAGCCTAGTTTTTTGCGTATTTCGATTGGGTTTTCGAGGATGTTCATTCCGTTTATCAGCACTTCGCCTTCTGTGGCTGGAATGTAGCCGGTGATTATCTTCATCAGCGTTGACTTTCCTGCACCGTTAGGACCAAGAAAACCGACTATTTCACCATTGTTTATGTTAAAACTTACATTGTTGAGAGCCTTCTGTTCTCCGAAAACCTTTGTTATGTTCCGTACTTCTATTGACATGCCTTCAAATTTAGACCGCTAAAATACATCTTTTTTTTTGATTGGAAGCGAGAAAATGTTGTAGTGAAAAAGATACGAATGTTTCCTTTATATCGGAAGTAATTATTATAAATATTTCCTTTATATCAGAAATAAATTGCATAAAACTTTCTTATATATTGGAAATATTTTGATAAAAAGTTTCTTTTATATCAGAAACTATTTGTATTTTTGTGGCGAATTTATATGTATATTTTATTATGGAAAAAGAATTGGCAAAAAGATTAGTTCTTGAATATCAAGAATTTGTCAATGGGGTTAAATTCATTGAACGCGATATTAAAGTCGATTACAAAGGCAATAATGTTTTTGTAGGACTGCGAAGGGCTGGCAAATCCTATTTGCTTTACCAAAGCATTCACAAAATGTTGAAATCAGGACATAGTATTGAAGAGATTCTTTTTTTCAACTTTGAGGATGACCGAATTGGCGAATTGAATGTCGGTGATTTGGATACAATAAAATTGGCATACGAGGAATTATATGAAACCAAGCCTATTTTTTTTCTTGATGAAATCCAGCTTGTGGAGCATTGGGAGAAGTTTGCGCGTCGTCTGGCCGATACTGGTTATCAGGTGTTTATCACTGGTAGTAATGCAAAAATGCTTAGCAATGAAATTGCAACTACTCTCGGAGGAAGGTATTATGTCACCGAGGTTTTTCCGTTCTCGTTTTACGAATACTTGAAAATCAAGGATATAAAAGTTCCTAAAAATTGGCAGCATACGCCGTCCACACAGCTTGTTAGAAATTTCAATCCCTATTTTATTTCTGGAGGACTGCCCGAAGTGATAGGCAAGGACGATATTTTTAAGCGAGAATGGATTAGCAGTCTTTTCAACAAAATATATTTCAGTGATTTGGTGTTGCGTCATTCGGTGCGCAATAGCAAGGCTCTCAAGATTTTGATTCGAAAGATGGCGGAAAATATAATGCAGCCAGCAACATTCAACCGTATGGCTTCGGTGGTTTCTGCATCCAGTTATAAGGTAAAACCTGATACTGTCGCAGAATATTGCCAGTATTTGATAGACTCGTTTTTGGTATTTCCGGTTGAAAATTTTGCAGCCAAGTTGCAAGATAAAGTGTCAGTAAGAAAATATTATTTCGCTGATAATGGCTTTATAACACTATTTGTTAATGATGCAAATGCTTTGCTTCTCGAAAATTTGGTTGCGGTAACTTTGCGTAAAAAGTATCCTGGCGAACTTATGTATTTCAGTACCAATGTCGAGGTTGACTTTTATTTGCCTGAACAGAAAATTTCATTTCAGGTTTCTTATAGCATTAAAGATGATGCCACATACAAGCGGGAAGTCAGAGCATTGGTAAGTTTAAATAAGTATATACCTCAGAATAAAATGTATATAATTACCATCGATGAGGAAGGCATAATTGAAGAAGACGATTGCAAGATTTATGTGGTCCCAATATGGAAGTGGTGCTTGGAAATGAGGTGATTTTTTTTCGTAGAACCCATTGAACACCCTTAAACCATTTTAAACCATCATAAACATATACGCTTGCGATGCTACAATTTTCAAATCTTTGAATTATTGAATCATTGAATCTTCAAATCTCCTTAGTACTCCAACTTTATATTGTCCACCCACAGTGTATTTCCGATTGTTCCGGAGAATACTTCCTGGCTTGTTACGCTAATCAGCATGATTGCGTGCGTTACAGGCGTATTTTCGTCTCCCCAGCCGACTTCTTGTATTTCAACATTCTTGCCTTTGCTGTTGATTGTGTAGAAGTTGTCCTTCTTTGGTCCGAGATTCATGTAAGGTTTGTAGTTTGGCGATTTGGTTGCGTCACCATAGATTACTGGAATGCGGAATCCGTTAACCCAGTCCTTTGTCGGACTTGAGATACGGTAAATGGCTGTGCCTACGCGCTTTGCATATACATTGCCCTTCTCGTCCTCCCATCGGTTCTGCAGGATGAAAAGTATTTCATGTTCGTCGTTTCCAGGTCGGCTCGACGATGACAATGTCTTGCAGGTGGTGATTGTTCCCTTGTTTGGCATTGCTGATTTGTAGTCGAGGACAAGTGCTTTCGGCTTGTTTGTGAACTGGACGCCCCATCTCATCCTGCTGTACGGGTTGTCGGTGCCACTAACTGGTTCGTGGGCTTTGCCCCAATAGATTGTGCCAGAGACCAATACCTTTATGTTGATAATGCCAATAACCTTGCACTCTGCATATTCGGTGGTGAGTTTTGCGCAGTATCCGTTGCCTCGCCTTTCGGGATATACGGTGTTGCTTGTCTTGGATATGCCTGCAACTTTGGCGTAGGTGTTCGATGATGCCCATATCGACTTGATGTTCAGTGCTTTGTTTTCGCGGATGGTATCTTGTGGACCAATTGCGTATATGCGTTTAGTTTCTCCGCCTATTACTAGCGATTCCTCGATGTCGCGGACAACCCAATTTTCAAAGTTTCCGTATTGTACATTCTTGTAGGTCTGCGCGCTGGCGGTAATTGTTATGATTGTCAATAAAATATATGCTAAAGCTTTCATTTCCGTTTTTATTTAATCTATGAGACGCAAGGTTTTGCGTCTTTACATTGTCTTTACATTGTTAATTATTAAGTCTGCGATTATTTTTTGTCCTTCCTGGTTTGGGTGTATTCCATCACAACAGAAAAGCGATCGGTAGTCGAGTCTGTCAATGAACGGCTGATAGATGTTGATTAGTTCTACATTTTCGGAGTACGCAACCTTTATTATTTCCTGATTGTACATTTCGTGCCACAGGCTGATGACATCCAAGTTGCCGTAGAGCCATTGCTTGATGTTGTCGATTTGTTTTTCTGTCATTCCTTTTGTGAAATGGCGGAAATAAGAGACAGCGTCTATAGGCGGCATTGTCAGCATGTATATTCTAGCACCTATTTGTTTAAGTTTCTGTATGATACGGTGATATGTTTCTGCAAAAGTAGTAAGCGGAGTTTTGGCTTTGTGCTCGCCATTTGGATTATCGGCAATTTCAGCCCACATTTTGTCGCTGTCGTTGCCACCATATTCAATAAGCACAATGTCGTTTTCTGAAATCTTGTCGATATTCTTGTCGATTATTTTTTCACCGGCAGTTATTATGCTACCAAATTTTCCATAGTTGCATACGCCCATTCCCAGTTCCTGTCCGCAAATGTCGGTAGCCGTGTTTTCTGGAATCTTATATTTGATACCGCTGTCATCGCCTTCGGAAATAACACCTTTAATTATTGAGTCGCCAAAGGCCACAATTTTTTTTCTTTTTTCGTCCATTGTTTCTCGGTTTGTTTACGCCGCAAAATTACAGGGTATATAGTCACGAAAATTTTTATGTGATTTGTGATGTCTATCTTTGATAGAATGATTATTTTTGTGACGAATTTTTGAAATATGTGACGAATTTTATAAAATTTGAATTTCGTCACAGCGTTTTAGGTTTAAATTAATATGCTGATGACTAAGTTGTTGGAGAAATTTTCGTCTCTGGGCATACAGATAGCATATCTGTTTGGTATATCTGGCTTTTTCATAGGTTTTGTATTCTTGTATCGTCCGATTCAGATTGTTGAGTACTATGATATGGGACGCGGAATGCTGGCTTTCAATGCCACGATGCAGTTTTGCATATTGTTTGGTGTGCTATTGATTTCGAGGACTTTGCTTTTCGCTTTCAGGCGGAAAATGTCGCTCAATTGGTTCTATATTTCCTTGTGGTTCGTGTTGGAACAGATTATTGCATCGTTGTTTATGGCGATGTATATGTCGCTGATGTATAATGGTGAATATCCGTATTTTGATGCAGTTGGAATTTGCATGTTCATAAACCTCATTATTTTGGTTTTTCCGTATGTTATTATTACTCTTGCTGTTATCGTGTCGTATAAGCCAGAGGCGGTAGAAGTGCCGGAAAGTAGTCTTGTGAGGTTCAGCGACAATACCCAGAAACTGAAACTTGTAGTTTCGTCGGATGCTGTCTTGTATGTGAAGGCAGAGGAGAATTATGTGAGAATCAAGTATATGGAGAGCGAAAACATAAAGGACTATGTGCTTCGTAACACGATGAAGTCGCTTGAACCGTTGCTTCAAAAGTACGGATTGGTGCGCTGCCAGCGTTCGTTCTTTGTTAATCCAAAGCATGTCAAGGTGTTGCGTAAGGACAAGCAGGGCGTTGTCGTGGCAGAACTTGATATAAATGGTGCCGATACGATTCCTGTATCACCGAAATATTATGATGCTTTGGAAAGGTTGTTGTAAAAAATCTCTTGTTATGAAAAGTAAGGTGCTGATAATTGACGATGTACATGCAATAATAACGGATGGCTTGCAAAATGCTGGCTATGATGTTGTTGATGCTACAAAGTGGAATCGTGATGAAATCATTTCGCAGGTTGGCGATGCTTTTGGCATAGTGTTGCGAAGTCGCATAAACATTGACCGTGAGTTTGTTGATTCTGCGAAATGTCTGCGATATGTTGCTCGCGTAGGTGCTGGCATGGAAACCATTGATGTTGACTATTGCGAGTCGAAAGGCATTTTGTGTCTCAATTCGCCAGAAGGTAACCGCGATGCTGTTGGTGAGCATACTCTTGGAATGTTGCTGTCGTTGTTAAATAACCTCAATCGTGCTGACCGTCAGGTGAAGGCTGGTGAATGGAAGCGCGAGATGAATCGTGGTCGCGAACTCGGATTCCGCACTGTGGGAATTATCGGCTATGGAAATATGGGTTCGTCTTTTGCTCGGAAATTGTCGGGGTTTGGTTGTAAGGTGCTTGCCTACGACAAGTACAAGACAAATTATTCAGATGCTTATGCCGAGGAAGTTTCGCTCGACGATATTTTGGCAAATGCAGATGTGTTGAGTTTGCATGTTCCTCTAACTGCCGAAACCAAGTATATGGTTGACGATGAGTTTATTGCAAAGTTCAAAAATCCCTTTGTTCTGCTCAATGCTTCGCGCGGACCAGTTGTTAAGACTTCTGCATTGGTTTCGGCATTGCAATCTGGAAAGATTGTTTCGGCAGGGCTGGATGTCATTGAGTATGAGGAGACTTCGTTTGAGACAACAAAAAAGATGACCGACAATCCCGATTTCCGTTATCTTGCGCAGTGTGATAATGTTATAATGTCGCCACATATTGCCGGCTGGACGGTTGAATCGAAGGTGAAACTAGCTCAGGTATTGTTGGATAAAATATTGAAGGTAAAATAGCCAATGACAATATATACAAAACTTTCAATTAGATACTTTGGTCAAAAATCTTGGTGTAATAGTCAAAAAGAGACCTGAAAAGGCCTTTAAAAAGCTATAATAGTCAAAAAGAGACCTAATAAGTGCTTGAACTATTTGTTTTTCAGTGGATTATGTGCCTTTAAAAAGTCTTGAATGAAGACTTTTCTTC
>JAFZLK010000076.1 GCA_017551515.1 Bacteroidales bacterium
TCCCAACCCGTAAGGACATCAACATCTTCAAGATTGAAGCAGCACAGTTGGCATCCGACATGGGCAACCAGAAGGTTTTCAACATGATAGTTCTCGGTGCTTTCCTCAAGGTAAGACCTATCGTCGACAACAAGTATGTTGTCGAAGGTTTGAGGCACTCACTCCCAGAACGCGCCCACAAGCTTATTCCATTGAACATGAAAGCTATCGAAAAGGGCAAGGCTGAAGTTAAAAAGATGTAAATTTAACTTTCACATTTAATAAAAAAGCCACTCGAAAGGGTGGCTTTTTTTTGTTAAGAAAAAATCAACAGCAGACCTAAGCTATAATGATAATTTATGAATGGGCAATAATTCAGAATTATTTTTGCGGGTGTATATTTGTAGGGGCAGGTTTGAAACTCGCCCCTACAATACACCGCAAACATTTCGTTTTATTGTGTACAAAAAGCATTTCGTTGCAAATCCAAAACAACGGGAATGTTTATTACAAAATTACATTTACTCATTCTTTACGCAACGCACGCTGTACCCGCTGGCACTACCGCTGCCAGCGCTGCCACTGCGCACGCTGGCACTATCGTAGTCGAGGTAACGGTAACTATCGGTAGCACTCCAGAAATAGGTGTAGTAGCAGTAAGAGCTATAACTGGGACCATTGCCATAGGCTTCGCATGCGCCAGCTGGCCTCGCTCCGAAGCCTGTGGAGTTGTTGTTGGCGGGAGTGTTGCCTACGGCACAAGTGGTAGTGCTACTGCCCCAGCCTCCTGTAGAAGCAAGCGACTTGGCTATATTGGTAGTCGTGGCACGGCACTGGTACTCACTATGCGAACTCAGGTAGTCGGTAAGTTGCGTCCACTCGGCATCGCTCGGCAAATGCCAACCTGTAGGACAAACACCTTGCACATTGCTCGGATTGGTACTGCTACTAGTCGCCCCGTGCATTGCCGCCTTCCTGTTGTATAGGTAGCCGCAGTTTGCAACTGTGCTGCTTGAGTTGCCAGGATAGTAACGATATGCTGTGGTGCTGCTTGTTGAACTGCCCAATGGTATGCTTGTCCCATCGGCGAACTTGGTTGCCTTTAGGTTCTGTGCCATCCAACACTGCTCGCCTATTAGTACTGTGCCGTATTGATTACCATTTACATCAGTAACTTTATATGTGCCACCACAATTGCATGTTGCGAATTGTTTCACCTCACCGTATGCCGTTCCCACCGAATTTGTAGCGTATGCTTTATAATAATATGTCGTATTGGGATTCAATCCTGTAATCGTCTTTGTATAACTGCCGGTTCCAGTGCCACTCTGTACGGTTTGCGTAAGGTTGCTTGCACTTGTGCCGTACATAAAACCACGGGCTGTTACTGTCGCACCGCCATTTGACCTAACATTACCGCTAAGAGTTGCTTCGTGATATGTTATGCTAGATGCGGATACCGTTTCAACAGTAGGGCGAGTTGGAGTAGAAAACGACATTATGTCTCCGATTGCCGTACTTGTGGAGTTCGTGGCGTAAGCACAATAATAATATGTGGTACTATTTGCCAATCCTGTAATGTTTGCGCTGAAACTATTCGCTGTACCATTAGACACTGCATTGTTCACAAGGTTATCTACGGATGTCCCCCAATAGAATCCGCGTGCAGTAACTGTTGTGCCTCCATTATCAGTAATTGTAGCATTCAGGGTTGCTGTACTTCCTGTAATATTTGTTGCAGCATTAGTTACAACTGTAGGCGCGGTAAGCGGATTGGTGCGCGAGGAAAGGACTTCGCCAAGCGTGGTGCCTCGCATATTTGTTGCCACAGCGCAGTAGTAATATACGGTGTTTACTTCCAAATTGCTTATTGTTGCAGAAAAGTTTGCCGAGGTCTGGTTTGATGACACATAGTTTGGCAGGTCGTTTTCTGCCGTACCCCAGTAGAATCCGCGTGCAGTAACGGCAGCACCGCCATCGCTTGTAATGCTTGCGTTCAATGTAAGCGAGGTTCTTGTGTTGCCAGTTGCTGGCATAGTAACAACCGTAGGTGCAACAATCTCAACCGTAGTAAACGATTTTGTTTCTCCGTATGCCGTTCCCTGCGTATTGGAAGCGTATGCTCGGTAAAAATAAGTGGTGTTGTCATCAAGATTAGAGAGTGCTGTTGATATTGTTCCTGCACCCATTCCCAGCGATAACGAGGTTGCAAGGTTGTCGGCACTGGTTCCGTACTGGAAGCCCTTTGCCGTAACAGTGGAACCACCATCAGAGGTAATGTTACCGTTTAGGGTTGCAGAGGAGATTGTAACATTGGTAGCATCGTAAGTTACAACTGTCGGCATATAGAACTCGAGTGTGGTAAACTGCATTGCCTCGCCGTAGGATGTTCCGCGGCTGTTGGTAGCAAACGCCTTGTAGTAGTAGGTTGTTATTGGAGACAGGGATTCTATATTTGCATAGAACACATTGCTTGTGAGCGCGGTGTTTACGGTTTCGTAAGTTGTAAAGTTAGAGTACTGGCTATAAATGAATCCCCGTGCAGTAACATCAGTGCCACCGTCGGAAGTGATTTCGCCATTGAGTTTTGCCGAAACGCGCGTAATCTCCGTAGCCGCCATTGTCGCAACCGTAGGAGCAAGTATTTCGGGAGTGGTGAAGTTCAAGGTATTACCGTATGTCGTACCTGCACTGTTGGTTGCGTATGCCTTGTAATAATAGGTAGTGTTGTCGGTAAGTCCGTCAAGCGTAATGTTGAAGTTGCTTGCGCCTATGCCGGCAGTTACCTGTTCGGTAAGGTTGTCTTCGGTTGTACCCCAATAGAAACCGCGACCTGTGATTGTTGCTCCGCCGTCGGAGATTACACCAGCATTGATAACGGCAGATGTATAGGTAACATTGGTTGCTGCGTATGTTACAACCGACGGATTGCCTATTGCCAATGTGGTGAAGTTAAGTATTTCGCCGTAGGTTGTTCCAACGCTGTTGGTTGCGTATGCTTTGTAGTAGTATGTTGTGCTTGATTCTAGATCTGAGATTTCAGCCGAAAAATCATCGGTTTCGCTGTTACTTATGATTGTTGATGATGTTCCAAACAACGGCGATGCGCTATATACGAATCCACGCTCTGTGATTTCTGCTCCACCATTGGAAACAACAGTTCCGTTGAGTGTTGCGCTTGTGACTGTAATTCCACTTGCTGCGAGTGTTGTAACCGTAGGTGCAAGATAGGATTCGGTTGTAAAACTCTGCACTTCGCCCAAAGCAGTTCCTATTTCATTAGTTGCGTATGCCTTTACATAGTATGTTGTGCCAGCATTCAAACCGTCAAGTCCGTATGTGAAACTATTTGAAACAGACTGGCAAGTAAGTGTTTCGTATGAACCGAACATTGGCGATGTGCTGTATAGGAAACCACATTCGGTAACGCTTGCGCCACCGTCGGAAGTTATGCTTCCTGCCAAGGTTGCGGTGGTGTATGTTATTTCCGAAACAGCAAGTGTGCTTACCGTAGGAGCGACAACCGAAGAAGTTGTGAAGCCCATAACTTCGCCATATACAGTACCAAATTCGTCTGTAGCGTATGCACAGAAATAATAAGTGGTGTTTGCATCAAGTCCAGGTATGTTCATCGAAAAGTTTGATTCGCTAGTATTAACAGGTAAACTTACCGACAAGTCGTTTTCAGAAGCACCAAGCTGGAATCCGCGGGCGGTTACGCTTGCATTGTTCTCGGTTACACTGCCGTTAAGAGTTGCCGAAGAAATTGTGATGTTGGTTGCAGCAAGCGTAACAACGGTTGGTCTTGCCATTGTCAAGGTAGTAAATGTCTTCAATTCACCAAAAGAAGTTCCGTTTGCATTAGTGGCAAACGCCTTGAAGTAGTATGTAGTAGAAGTATTCAGTTCCGAAACTTCAGCATAAAAATCTGTGCTGGTTGTTGCCATTTGCGACAAATTGTCTGCAGAAGTGCCATAGAAGAAACCCTTTTCGGTAATTTCCGCACCGCCTGTGCTAGTCAAACTGCCGTTGAGAGTTGCTGTAGTATAGGCAATGTTTGTAGCATCGAGTGTGGCAACTGTTGGCGCAGTTGTCTGCACTGTCGTAAAGTTCAGGATCTCGCCCATAATAGTTCCCATTTCGTTTGTTGCATATGCACAATAGTAATAGGTTGTTCCTGCTGAAAGGTTTTCGATTGCACTTGCGAACTCACCGCTTCCTGCCGATACGGTAACATTGTTGGACATATTGTCGGACGAAGTTCCATAAAAGAAACCGCGAGCTGTAATTGTCGCTCCGCCGTCGGATACAACATTTCCGTTGAGGTTTGCGGAAGAAGAGGTAATCTCAGTTGCAGCAAGAGTTTGCACAACAGGTCTTTCGTTTCTGACAAATTGCAATGTGACATACTGGCTTACATATTGTGTCTGTTCAACAGCCGTACTTGTGAATGACTGCCCATCAATCGTTGCATACCCTACATAGCGCATATTGTCACCAACCTGAAATTCGTTGGCAGTAGTCAGTTTTGCTTCTATACCACCCGAAACACCAGCGTACTTTATGCTGCATCCGCATCCGCTGCCGACATTCACCATTCTAATTGAATACTGCCTATCGCCAACTGTTGCATTGAGCAGATAGGTTTGCGGATTTGCTGCCGAAATATCAAATGTATGCGCACCAGCATCGAGCGAACCATTGTATTCTGCATAAACCTTTCCAGCAACATCAAGCAACTGCATGCGTACATCTTCGCGTTGCGACACAGAAAGCTCCACTCTGGTTTCACAATCGAAAGGATTAGGGATATTCTGCCCAAGTCCCTGTACGGCGGCAATGTTAATATTTGCGCCAACCGTACTGCCGAGCACAATAATTGTGTCGGGGTATTCGACCGTTTCCGACCAGTCGCGGGTGATGTTAGTAACTGCGACACTATCCAAACGACAGTAGTCGGTTCCGTTGAGTTGTCCAGTAAAGCGGACTGTTGTTTCCTGCGTAAATGCTCCCAAGCAGAGGGCAAGCAGAATGAATAAAAAATAAAGTTTTTTCATCGTTATTTAATTATTAATTAGTTACTAATGAATGGATAATGGGCTAAAAGGCAAACAGGCTGAAAGGCGAAAAGAAGAGCAGTCCAACAGAAAACCTGTCTGTCGGCAAGAGTGCAAGGCAGTTGGACTGTTAGACAGCAAGACTGTCTGCCTGTCAGCCTTTGAGCCATCAAGCCCAATGGGTATTGTATAATTGGATTGTTTAGATTTATCTTTGTGTACGTGGGGGGGGTAATTTATTGATATTCAATATATTACAAGAATTAAAACTATTAACTCCTGCAACATTGGCATAAATATCTCTTACCTGCATAAGGTACATATAAAGGGTAAAAAATTCTATGCAAAGGTAAGAAAGTGAAGTGAAAATGGCAAAAAATAATTCTTATTTATTGTTGTCCGCTAAAAAATCGGACTAACATTGTAAGTTTATTATTATCATTTGTTTACACGAATATTTAGGTAGCAGAGGTTGTCATTTACTTGCTTCGCTGCATGAGCTAAAGGTTCGGAAGCTAGTCGTAATGCTTTGATAGCCGAAGGCAGAACAAACTTGTTTGCTATGCTAAGGCGCAAAAAGCATCTGCGAAGCAAACATTCACGCGATACAGAATGGGGAGCGTTGTGAAGACTGCTTGTCCGTAACGCTGTTTGCAGCCTCGCGAAGCCTGCGAGCAATCTGATAACGGATTATCGTATAACAGATTACTCACTTCGTTTCGTGAAAGAGTTCCGTATAGACAGGCTCACGCGACACGTACCTTAGTCGGTTTGTTTTACAGAGGTTCCTCGCCTTAGCATAGCAAAAGTCCTACGCTTGTTTTGCTCTGCCTTCGGCTTACGGAACGTTCGCTTTGTCTTACGGAAACATGGTTCACGAAGCTTGCGAGTAATGACCGCTTAGGCATTTAGCGGACAACAATAATAAAAAAAGAAGTCCGCAAGCGGACTTCAATATTGTTATCTGATAAGCATTACTGTTCCCTGCTTGTTGTAAAGTACTCCGTTCCAATCCTCGAACGTGCAGAACCACTGGTAAAGTCCTGGAGGACATACGGCATCACCTTTTATCTTATTACCCCAGTCGGTACCGTCCCATGCACCTGTACCGCACGATTCACAGGCAGCCGATGCATCATACATATCGGTTTTAAAAACAATAGCACCCCACCTATCAAAAATTGTAAACTGATAGTTGTTTCTTGTAATACCGTTTCCACAAATCCTGAAACAGTCGTTTACACCATCGCCATTGGGAGTGAACGAAGTCGGAGCATAGAATGCAAACTCATTCTGTATGATTATATTGCGAACTGCAGTATCGCGACAATAATTCTCAGATTCAGCCACAAGCATAACTTCAAATTCACCTATTCTTCTGTACTTATGACGCGGATTCTCGAAGAGCGAACTGTCTTTATCGCCAAAGAACCAGTAATAGCGCTCAGCTCCAGTAGAATAGTTCAAGAACTCAATCTCAGAATCAAGCATACCCGTAATCAGCGGATCTGTCTCAAACATCGCTTTGGGCTTCGGATATACGTTAATCATATTGTTGTATGTCTTGTAGAAACGGCATCCAAAACCATCAACAAGCTCAAGGGAGACATTATAAGAACCGCTACCGCTATACACGTGCATTGGTGCCCAATCATCGGAAAATGCATAGTCGCCGAATTCCCATAATGTCTGGTTTGCCGTGCTAAACGGTGTGAACTTCACTGAGAACGGAGCGCAACCAGCAATTTCGGAAGCTGTAAACAATGTATCCGGTTTCGGACGCACGTTTATCAGAATCGAATCTTCCACTGGCGTTGTTCCGCACATATCCGACAAGGTTATATGAACCATCGTTGTCGTGTCAAGATTTATTGTAAATGGTGCAGGAACAATTTCTCCGCTATCAATTGTTAGCTGGTATGGACCTCCGTTTCCACCCTCCGACACAACATTTATCAATGCGCCAGCACCCGGGCATATTGTATCGTAGCTTGTCGTTACTGCCCTTATGTTCAGAGGTGGATTCAATGTCACGGTGACGGGCTGCGAAACTGCGGTACAACCTGCAGCATCGGTAACAGTAAGTGTATAAGTTGAATTTTCCGTCGGTGTTACTGTCAATATATTCGAGTACGAAATTACCGAATCTTGATTTGCCCAAATATAGGTATAGAACGGCGTTCCGCCGGCAGCCTGAGTAGTTATCGAGGTTGTCTGTCCGTTGCATATCGTCTGGTTGCTCATCGGTAATATATATATAGGTGTAGGTCCGTCGATAACAATTGTGCTTTCGAGACGGCAGTCGTGGTCGTCGGTAACAGTGACGACATACTCGCCTGGCACGGCAGTGATATTGTGAGTCGTTTCGCCTTCGGGCC
Source organism: Bacteroidales bacterium (assembly GCA_017551515.1). Classification (GTDB taxonomy): domain Bacteria; phylum Bacteroidota; class Bacteroidia; order Bacteroidales; family ML635J-15; genus Bact-19. The sequence goes on from JAFZLK010000076.1 coordinate 7,415, forward strand.
ATAAGTACGAATATGGCGGCACACCACCCTGAACATTGATTAAGGCTGTTCCGTCGGCGGTATTGCCACAAGATGCAGCCGTTGACATTGTATTCGTGAACAACTGCGAAGGCTCGTCAATAATAAAATACGTGTTTACATTACAGCCAATGTTATCCATAATTGTAACAGTGTAGAGCCCTGCACACAGTCCGCGATATATGTAGTTATCCGACCCCCACATATACTGGAACGGCTGAAGTCCGCCATGCATAACAATCTCGGCACTACCGTCGCACGAACCGAAGCATGTGTTGTGTACGAGAATCATTGAATCGACAACCATTTCGGGGCTTACGGTAATAGTAAATGTTTCTGTATTCGACTGGCAACCATGACTATCGGTAGCATACACTGAAAATGAAGTAGTTTCATGAAGCGTAGTCTCGAAATTAGGAGTATTGCCTACTGTAGTACCATTGCTCGTTATCCAATGGAAAGTGTAAGGCATGGTTCCACCAATGGCCGAAGACTGAACAAACGAGACGGTTCCTTCACACACAGCACTATTTCCATCGGCGGACACAATAAGCGGATCTGGCTGATTAATAATAAATTCGCGAGACAAGGAGCAACCATGCTCATCGGTTACAGTAACCACATACGTACCTGCCGACAAACTCTGTCGATGGAATGATGCAAAACCGACATCAGACCACAAATACGTCAGATCACCTGTACCTCCGTTTACCAAGATGCGAATTGAACCGTCGTACGAACGGTAGCATGAAAGATCATTGCCGTACGACTGATTATCTACGACAACCAACTCATCTGGCTCGTTTATCTCGTAGTCGAACGCGAGTTCGCAACCATTGGCATCGCTCAAGGTTACATGGTACTCACCCACGCACAGATTTAACAAGGTGTTCGACGGAGCGCTCCACGAATACGAATACGGCACAGTTCCGCCAACTGCCGTTATTGTTGCCGAACCTTGGCAATCGCGGTAGCATATATTGTCATTGGTTGTAATATCACCTATCAATTTCGACGGTGTATATATATTTACCACAGTATCTTCCGAAATACATCCGTTGGCCAATATATGCAATGTCACAGGATGTGTCGCAGCCTCCGGATCCTGCCAGTGTATCACATAAGGACCTGCACCACTACCCGATTCCACAATTGCGCCATCGAAATCCCAGAAGTACTGGGCACTGTTTCCGATAGCTCCCACCGAAATCATATTGCCAATATAAGTAATTGTCGTTGCATCGCCATAGCAACTTACAGGCAAATATGCGAAAGTGTTTGTCGGTTGCGGGTAAAAATTCACAATTACATCGTCAAAAGTGGAACAGTTAGCATAATTACCCAAGTACGCCTCGGTCCATCTGAACCTATATGTTCCCCATGTATCCACAAAGACATTTGTCGTAGGCGAATTTACAGATGCGAAAGTTGCATTGCCACCATCAGGAGCCGCCACCACAGACCATGTTCCCTCATTACCTGCAGGTAGCGGAGATGCCGAAAGCATATAGCGATCGGTACAAACGCTAGCATCTTCACCAGCGTATGGAGTAGGTTCGATACAGCATGTCGGATCGTTGTATCCTAGCACAGTAGCCACCAAAGTCGTATCGTAAGTACATCCGAAATTGTCGGTTGCATAGAATGTATATTCATGCTGACCGGGAATACCTGGAGTTGCCGTAGTTGAAGCTGTCTGTTCCTGGAACAAATCATCGCCAGCCCATGTCAAGTCTGTAGAAGTTGATGAAACATCAAATTCTGTCTGGTACTGAACAACATTACTTGCCGTAGGCTGAATGTGGTCTGCAAAGTGAAGCTCAACCGAGAACACTGTTCCATCATCGGAACCAATGTGATCCAAAATATGAATACACCACTCTCCGTTTATAGGACAGTTTTGAAGACTTGTCCAGCTACCACGCGGCAAATAGTTACCAGCTGGAATAATTTCATACATATCATCATGCGATTCTGCATACGTTTCTATAGTCTGAGAAGCATTATGCGTCCAGCAATATTGATAAGGAACACCTTGCTCGCATGGCCTATCATCATCATCAATGGGTACTCCCAAATATTGCCAACTACAATCATAACATGCAGAAGAATAACCATTGAACAAATGCATGCTATTTCCCGACGGACAGGTTATCCACATTTCAAGGTCGCCAATATATGAATGCTCCATTTCAACGCATATAGACTCAATGTCGTTTGCACTCACTATTGACTGCCCGCCAAATGCCGTATGGCTAAAGCACATTGTCTGCTCGAAGTTTACAACATCCTCGAAACAGTGCTCCTCAACAAGCACCTCCGGAATATCCATTACCCACATGTCGGGCTGCTGCACATGACCATCAAGCAAGGCTGCATCACCAGGACAAATCGAAGGAGTTACTGTTGTTCCAGTAAACGTAGGAGGCAAAGATATTACAACAAGGAAAAATTCGGGATAAATGTACGAACACCCATTCATATCGGTTGCCGAAAGATTTATGTAGTATGCACCAGGCTCAATGTCGGCGGCAAATGAATTCTGACCTAAACCACCTGCTTCATGTCTTCCCGTTGCATCAACCCAACTCCAAGTCCATGTGAGGTTATCATCCGACTGATGATAACCTTGCGGTGCATCATTGTTTGGGAATACGCCATGTGCCGCAATACCAATATCCCCATTTGAACATGCCTCGTAGCGTTCTGCCGTATCATTCCAATGAGCTGTTATATCGGGAACTATAGTAAAGTCCTGACATGCCATTCCACAACTTATCTGAATTACATAACCACCATATTGATAGGAAAAATCGCTATGCCAAACAAAAGTCGCACAAGAAGAATTTAGAGAATACGAATTTGTAAATGTTCCATCAATCTCATTTGCGATACACGTACCAGTTGTGCCTGCTCCCTCATAGATGGAGAGGTAATCATAACCCTCCTCTGTATCCATTGTAACATCAAGATTCATTGGATAACCACTGGGGGTACAAACTGTTATTGTAAAATTCTGCGAACTACCGTAATTACCACTTGCGCCACCAGAATCATAAAGCGTTGCAGAACAGTTTGACATTTGAACTGTCGTACCGTTAGTTGAGCTATTCATCAGTATCGTCTGCTGCGCAAATGCCCCAACAGCAAACATACAAAGCAAAGCTGCAAATAATATTTTCATGCTATTGGTTTTCATTATGCGTCCTCCTGTATTCGTTAAATAGTTTTGTCAAATCTTTGCCGGAATAGAAAACCAGAAGATAACCGGTTTTTCCAACAACATAAACATTTGACGTTTGCTCAGATATTTTAAAACTATATTCCATCACATTGAAATTCTCAGGATTGAATTCGGTCACCTCGGCGCCTGCCATTTTTGTTTCCTTATCCAAATATCTCAATTTCGGAAACCTTGTAGATTCCGGATTATTAGTTTCCTTTATCACGAAAGCATTATCCACAAACCAATTCATATATTCAATATCGGCCGGGTTGGTACGCTGTATAGCGAGCAAATCTTCCTCGGAATACTTTGCATACAAACGGCAGTCAATCGGCACTGTCTGCGAAAATGCACCAATTCCCATGAGAATCAGCGACAAAAGCAATATTATCTTTTTCATAAACATAACTTTTCAACTACTTTTCTACTTGCATAACGCATAAAAATTTCCATGGTTGCCTACAACGAATGAAAATATTTTTTCACACTATGCAACAATCGGCAAAGATATGTTTTTTATTAGAGGTATGCAAGGATTTACAAGGATTTTTTAGAATTATTTTTCAGGGGGCGATTAATTTGTAGGGCAGGTTTGAAACCAGCCCTTACAAATACGCCGAAATCTAAAATTGAATTATCTTTGCACAACATTTTTTACACGCAAGATGAACGAAAAATTCCATAACAAAGTTTCAAGGATTATATTTATAATCATCGCATTAGCAATAGCAGCAATAATGTTTTCAAGCGTGAGCGACTACGGAAACTCCACCGCCGAAGACGAATACCAGATAAGCCAAGCCGTACAACTCGACCGCTACTACCGCAGTCTCGGCAAGGACACCAGCATCCTCGAAAGCACTCACCCGATGTACAGCGGTTGGTTCAATGCACTGACAGTCACAATGTCTGATGTGTTTACAAAATTTGAAATAAGAAGTGTGCGCCATGGCATGAATGTCGTTTTCGGATTCCTAGGAATAATTTTCGCCGCCCTGCTTGCTAAACGATGCCGTAACTGGCGCACAGGAACTTTCGTTTTGCTTCTATTGGGATTTTCGCCAGTAATCTTCGGACATGCGATGTTCAACCTAGATGACATTCCTGTCTTTGCGTCTTTCGCAGCATCGCTGTACTTCACAAAACGCCTTGCCGACCACTTTCCGAAACCGAAAATCCTCGATGCGATATTTTTTGCATTGTCAACAGCATTGTGCATCACAGCAAATCCAGATTGCTCGCTAATAGTTGCAATTGCTCTCATACTTTGCATTATCGGACTTATCGCGCAACGCAAACACGACCAAATCAAGAAAGCAACAATTAGATATTCCATCTTTGCATTTTGCTCGCTTGCAGTAATTTGCGGAATTGTAGTGCTTCTTATCCCACAAGGAATTGGCGCTTGGTTGGATTCGTTCTCACCGACATCGCCAACAAGAATTTTGTTCCAAGGAAAACTCTACTGGACAGACCTTTTGCCGTGGTACTACAATGTAAAGATGTTGGTAATGACAATCCCAGCAGCGGTTTTTGTCGGAATGCTACTGGCGCTAGGTTTGTGTTTTGTAAAAAAGTCAAATCGTACAGAAATCATAACACTTTTGGCGATTTCAGTGCTTGCAATCCTGCTTTTCTCTCTCAAATCCGACACTAACGGCATTTGGCAGCACTTACTTTTTGCCGAAATTCCACTATACATTATAGCGGCTATCGGCTTCGACATGCTTGCCGAATCGTCACGCTCAACTGCCACACAAATTGCAGGCATAGCAATACCAGTACTGCTAATGATAATGCCTGCCGTACATATTTTCCGCAGTCATCCTTACAGCCACATCTACTACAATGAATTTACAGGTGGCGTGCAACATGCATTCGGTCGCTACGAGATTGAAAATTATGGCGTAAGCAACCGCGAAGCCTCGCAATGGGTGATTGACAACGGCAAGTATGGTCTTTCCGGAAATCAACTTTTCGTAGCGACAAGAAGCGAACTTGCAGGAAAATATTATTTCGGCAAATACAAATACGAAGTTTCCATTGTTGAAAGTCGCTGGGCTGAACGCGCAAACCACCTCTGGGACTACGCAATTTTCCCCGTCACAGGCATAGAACCAGAAATATTGACAAGTCCGTATTTCCCACCCAAGAATACGGTTGACACAATAAGCATCGACAATGTGCCGATATGCCTTGTATTGCAACGCACCGACACCTGCGACCTCTACGGACGCGGATACCTTGCAAACAACGATGTACCACACGCCATCGAACTGCTTGAAACGGCTGTGCGCAACGATTCTACCAACGAATCGGCAATGATAAACCTCATCGATGCAAACCTGCGCATAAACAACAAGGATGCAATGAAAAAATGGATTGACAGGTTCCTTGCCATTGCCCCGCGCAACGATGTAGGCAACTACTACAATGCTTATTACCACAACATTACAGGTAACAACACCGAAGCAGAACGCATCTGCAAGGAAATAATCGACTACAATCCGCGTTTCAGTCTAGCGTATATGTTCCTGTCAACCATTTACATACAGCAGAAACAGTTCGACTTAGCCGAAAGCACAATCCTTGCAACCGTTGACTACGACATTTACGATGAACAAGCGGCTCGTCAGCTCGTGCGCGTTTACAACGCACAGCAAAAAGACATTCGCGATGCTGAACTCGCTTACTACGAATATGCTTACAAGTCGTACGACAAGCGTGGCAAAAAAGAACTCGCCGAGAAATTCAAGAAGTTGTACGAAGAATCGAAAGCCAATAGGCAGAATCCTAACAATTAATTCATTACAAGATTTTATCGGGCAAAAATTTATTTTTTTGCTCGCATCAATAAAAATATGTAATTTTGTCCCGATTTTGATCTGTTAGCTCAGTTGGTTTAGAGCGCTTGCTTGACAGGCAAGAGGTCACAAGTTCAAATCTTGTACAGATCACTTTTCTTTTTTGGTCTGTTAGCTCAGTTGGTTCAGAGCGCTTCCTTCACACGGAAGAGGTCAACAGTTCGAATCTGCTACAGACCACGCAAACATCCCGATTTTAATAAGTCGGGATTTTTTATTTCCCCAACAGGATACAATGCACTTCGTGTCGGACTAATGTTTCTAGAGAGGATGGGGAAATAACTTTTTCTAAGGGACTTTCTGTATTAAATTTAAAATTTCCCCTGCATCAAAAAAGCCGTATAAAATGGTAATGTCAAAAACTTGTCTTGCCGTCCAACATTGTAGTCGCCAAATTTAAGGCATTCTTCAACATGATACTTTTCTGGATGGTTCAATATTGTCTTTGCACTCTTAGCATTTCCGTTAGTTGATTTTACCTCTACAAGTGTACATTTGCCTTTGTAGCGTATCACGAAGTCAATCTCCAACCCCGAATCCTTGTGATAGTAATACAACTTACGACCCATCTTTACTAAAAAGTCCGCCATAAGGTTCTCAAAAATTGCACCTTTATAACCATACAAGTCACCATGCAGAATATCAAACTGCACACCATCCTCAAGCATCGACACGAACAATCCCATATCGCACATATAAACCTTGAAAACATCGGCTATCGCATTACCATCAAGCGGAAGTTCGGTTATAGTAAGATTGTAGCAACGGCTGATTATTCCAGCATCTTCTATCCACTGCAAACAACCCGCATACTTTGCCGCCGTAGCGCCCTTCTTCAATATCGAGTACTGAAATTTTTTGTTTTCCTTGGCAAGCTGCTTAGGGATTGATTCAAAGCATTCTCGAATAAGCGACTTGTCAGCAGCAGTAGAATACTTTACCATATCATCCTTGTACGAGTTTACAATATTTCGTTGCATTTCAAGGACTACATTTAACAAATGTGTTTCTATGAAAGTGTCAACAACTTGTGGCATTCCCCCTACTACAGCATACTGCAAAAGCAATTCACGAAAACGACTATGTAAAGGTAGTGGTACTGGCGACTCCTGTTCCACACAATCGTGTACTACCTGAATGATTTCATCCGTAATGCCATTAGCCCATAGAAATTCTTCAAAATCAAGAGGATACATATCCACAACAGTTTCATATCCTACAGGTATGGAAGCCGGCTCGTTGCGATAACCTTCCAATCCCAACAAAGAACCAGTACAAATTACATCATAACGCCCGTCGAGTTTGAAAAATTTCAATGCAGTCCGTGCCTTGGGGCATTCTTGAATTTCATCCAATACTATACATGTGTGTTTCGGTTCAAAAAGTACTTCGTTACCTAATGCCGCAGTGATATACATCACAATCTTATCAACCTCGAGAGACCCAGAAAAAATCTGTGAATACTCTGGATTTTCGAAAAAATTCAGATAGATGACATTCTTATAGTTTTTCTTGGCAAAATCAACTACCGAATATGTTTTTCCACACTGACGACACCCCTTAACCACAAGCGGATTGTGATTTTCCGAACGCTTCCATTGCAACAACTTTTGCTCTATTTTACGTCTAAGCATATAACTTATTATTCTTCAATAAATTCGTTGCAAATATAAAACTTTTTCAAACGACTTTTCAAAAAAATCACAACTTTTTCAAAGGAGTTTTTGTTGATTCGCACAACTTTTTCAAACGACTTTTTCTAAAACCAACAACTTTTTCAAGGGAGTTTTTAACTTCCATTGGATCTATCGAAGGGCAACTTTCAATCTGGAGCAAAGCATTGCACCTATACTATTTATCAAATAGTTCTTCAAATTTCCTTGCCACATTCCGAATATGATAATCATCTAGATTCTCAATTTTAAGAGCAGACGAATAATCACCATCCATAAAGGCATCTATCTGATTCTTGTCTGGATTCTGAGGATTTACATCCAAAATAGGTCTGCCAGCAATGGCATAGTCGATAAGTTTACTAGGCAATTGATTGGGACTATTTAGATTACTTATATTCACAAGAAAATCCATTCCACTCATTATATCAATCAATTCTTTTCGTGGAACAGGACTCTTTACTATCAACTTGCCCTTTAATCTATCTGTATAATCAACCAACAAATTGTCAAACCTTGTATATACATAAAAACGGAAATCTTGATTTATGCTACAGAGATAATCCAAGAACAATTTCGGATTTCTTATATCGGGATAAAACATTCCGGCAAAAGCGAAAGTCGGCACTTCATTAGCCACCTTATTTTTTCCAACTGCACCCAAATCGAAATCAAACCCCTGAGGAATTACTCTTATTTTGTCCCTATATTCTGGATAATAGGCTTCTTTTGCATTTTCTATAGGAACAGTTATATAATCACACTCCTCGCAAAAAAATCTTTCATATTTTGCATATCGTGGCAAATGTTCCTTTGTCTTTCCATTTTTCATAAACGGATCACCACAATCAGCCACCCAACATTTAGGGAATTTATCTGGATACTTCTTCTTGGCATTTGCACAGCCCCAATGAATATGATGAGGTACGGCTATTGATATCAAAGCATCGTGCTGTGATTCGTTAGCAATAATCTCAGGAATCCTATTATAAAATTCAAACAGCGGAAATTCAAATTTACGAAATAATCTTCCGCTTATCTTGTCTATGAAATTTCTTTTTGATGGGCCATCACTACTTGTCGGTAATACTTCCCAACGGATTGGGATACCTTTTACTTTAATGCCAGTTTCCTTCTCAAAACTACTATAATCATATTTCCCCAACACAGCATATACTGTAACTTCGTGTCCACGACGAGCCAATTCTTTTATAAGCTCAGTACTGCGTATAGAACGAGGTGTCTGTATTGGAAAAATATGCTGTGTTATTACGAGTATCTTCATAATCTATCGGCTGAATTCTTTCAATATTACATCAACAATCCTTTCTGCCGTCTTTCCATCCCACATTTTTGGAATCCCGCCCTGCTTCCATTTGCCATCAAACAGGTTTTTCAATGCAGGAATTAGATTTCGAGGATTGGTTCCTATAAGTTCATTTGTTCCAACTGTGCAGGTTTCCATCCTCTCGGTATTGTCACGCAAAGTCATACATGGAATGTGCATTATTGTAGTTTCCTCAGTAATGCCACCAGAATCGGTAATTACAGCCATCGAGTGCTTTATTGAATATATAAACTCCAGATAACCAAGAGGTTTTACAAACCTTATATTCGCAAAACTATAATCGGCACCCTTCAGACGCTGTTCTGTTCGCGGATGAATAGGGAATACAACTGGAACTCCATTAACATTGCTATCTATAGTTGACAATACATCAACAAGGTTATTTGTATCATCCACATTGTTGGGACGATGCAATGTCAATATTATATACTTACCATCCTGCAAGTTTAGTTCATCAAAGATTTCCGGGCGACGCAACCTTGGCTGATTTGCCAGCAAACTATCAATCATTACATTGCCGACAAAAAATACCTTCTCGTCAGGGACTCCATTTTTCTTCAGGTTTTCTTTTGCGAAGTCGGATGTAATGAAGAAATAGTCGGCAAGACTATCAGTAACTATCCTATTTATTTCCTCAGGCATAGACATGTCAAAGGAACGGATTCCCGCCTCGACATGAGCCAACTGGATACCCATTTTCTTTGCTACGATAGAACAAGCCATTGTCGATGTTACATCGCCAACAACAAGAACCAAATCCGTTGGATGTTCCATCAGATATTTTTCAAAGGCAACCATTATTGATGCAGTCTGTTCTGCCTGCGTGCCGCTACCTGCAGCAAGATTGACATCTGGTTCCGGAATATTCAGTTCCTCGAAAAATAGTCCGCTCATAAGCTTGTCATAATGCTGACCTGTATGTACAAGACTATACTGAATATCAGTGCCCTCCGACTGCTTTTTCTTTATCGCATTAATTATCGGACTTATTTTTATAAAATTTGGACGAGCACCCGCCACTAAAGTTATATGCATATTCTAATTCTTTTCTAAATTTAATTATTTACTTTCCAATATCCGCCTTTTGCAGGACCAATGCGCAACAATATTCCCATTTGCTTTAACTTGGCAATATTATTTTTAACATTTCTCAGATTGATTCCCAGTTTCAAAGACAATTCCTCTGCTGACACTTGCGGAGAATCCTTTATTATACCAATAATTTGCTTCTGTCTATCATTTAGTTTTTTAAGAGATGCTTTTTCAGTGTCTTTTTCAGTGTCTTTTTCAGTGTCTTTTTCAGTGTCTTTTTCAGTGTCTTTTTCAGTGTCTTTTTCAGTGTCTTTTTCAGTGTCTTTTTCAGTGTCTTTTTTCTGGTCGCTAGGCAACGACAATTCATCATTTACTCCATCCCAAGCATTCACTTTCCAATATCCACTTTTGTCTGAACCAACACGACTTAAAACACCTATCCGCTTAAGAACCTTTATATTATAATATATTCCATCAGCAGTCAAGCCACAGGCTTCAGCCAACTCTTGATTCGTCAAATAGGGATTCTCTGCCAGTAAGCGCAATATTTTCTCCGTAGTTTTCTCCGTAGTTTTCTCCGTAGTTTTCTCCGTAGTTTTCTCCGTAGTTTTCTCCGTAGTTTTTGTCGTAGTTTTTGTCGTAGTTTCTGTCGTAGTTTTTGTCGTAGTTTCTGTCGTAGTTTCTGTCGCAACTTTTTCTAAATTTTCAGACAGATCTTCAGGCAGATTTTCAGTATCTTTCGATGCCACACCATCTACATTTCGCCATATTGTAATGCAGAAATCCTCTTCCTGAACAAAAGTCGGTTTCTTAAGTCCCATAGATGTACAAGCATCTATCAAATCGTTTGTTCCTGTGCCCAATCTTTCGATATATCCAGCCAAATAAACAGGATGTGCAAGAATAGGATTTGTCGGCTCGGAAGAATGCTTTGACGAAAGCTTGGCTGGTGTCAGACCATACGGCAACTGTCCTGGGTTGCAAACCTCCAGCCGGTCTTGGAACAACATTACCTGCACACTTGCGTTTCTGGTATAATCGCGATGCACGACTGCATTTACAATCGCTTCGTGAACAGCCGACTCGGGCAATTCATATTCAACATTATCATCAGACGAATGGTCTCCAATTCGAGCATCAATATGCGACATCACAAACGCCTTTGCCTGATCTACCAACTCGAATACGTTGCCATAGAAAACCTGATAAAACGGAGCTGGCTTTTGCACTTTAGTGCCATAGAATTGTACGCACTTAATTTCAGACGGACGGAAAAATGCCTGCGGATTCTTAGCGAAAAGAAGAAGCGCCGAATTTGTCAATCTGCCATCGGATGTAATCAAATGAAGCCCTGACAGAATTGCTTCCAAACCATTTTCCATCGACAACGGAAAATTTCGTTTGGCCTTCGCTCTTGCCACAAACACCCTGACCTTATTTTCATCTATGTCAGACAAAGTAGCATACGGATGTGGACTTGCATCGAACGGGAACTTCTGTATTATTTTTTTCTCCTCCAAGTACCTTATCAGCGATGCATAAACAGCAGAACGAAGTCCTTCATAATTCACAAATGTACGCCTAACGACATCCTGCTCAACTTTGGTAATTAGTGCCGATTCTTTAGGATGTCGTTTTTCTACCTGCTTTACATACGCAAGACGATACCTGAAATTTTCAGTCGCCACATCGTATTCCCGTTCCGTTGGGGAAATGCCCTCAGCATCCTCGTAGCCATATTCCGAACCGAACAAGCCCAAGTATATATCGCATTTTGCAGCTTCCTGATGATAGGCCTGCTGCGCATTCTGATTGTTTGCTGGAAGATTTTCAAAGATAAAGGGTTCGAAGAATTGCCCGAACAAGACATCCTGCCGAATATATTCCACCAACCGCCTGCGTTCTTCCGCAAACTCCCGCTGAACACTTGATATGAAAATCCTAATTTGCATTGCTATAAGTATGGGGCAAAGTTAATAATAAATTATATACGACAACCCATTGGATGAATTAGAATAATGCATATTTGACTTGACCGATAGGTTTATGATTCAAAAAGTTGAAATATTGTAACATTGTAAAAGCTGCAACTTTAGCAGCCATTCTTGTAAAAAGTCCATTAGATTGTTTAGCATAGTTACGTATCATCATCAGATGGTCGTTTAGTTGGGAGAATACCGTTTCGATTCTTTTTCTAAAGCGCTTGTATGCCCAAGAAGGAGGTTCCCATGTCTTCTGGTTCAGCCTGTATGGCACTTCAAGGGTGATGTTTGCCGTCTCAAAAAGATCCAACTGTATTGGTGCACTGAGATACCCCTTGTCTCCTAAAATCATGCAATCGTGATATTCCCATTTTACATCCTGCAGATAATGCAGGTCGTGAACATTTGCGGCTGTCAAATCATAGGAGTGTATCACACCTGTAATACCGCACAATGCATGAAATTTGTAGCCATAGTAATGCATGTTCTGTGAGGCACAATATCCCCATGCTGGAGCATGAGCGATGTCATCCTTGCCCAGCGCACATCTTTTGGCTCGCGCATTCTGGCAAACCTTAACAGGTTTTGAATCTATGGTGAACACATTTTCCCCACCATCAATCCTATGTGCTATGGACTTGCGAATTTTCTCGCAGAGATGCATTGTTTTCTTGCGCCTCTGATTAAACTGACGACGCGTTATCAAATTAGGTATGGCATTAGGAACCTCATTGTTCAAACGATTGAAGAGATAATTTTCACTATCAATACTAAAAGCTTCTGCTGTGATGGAAAGAGCGATTACTTCAATGTCCGAGAATTTAGGTACAACACCACATCGAACAAGATTTCCCTTTTCATTAACATGATTCTCTGCAAATTGTTTGCATATCTCAAGAATTTCTATGAACTTTGCAACGAAGTTGTGCATAACAATGAATAGTATTTAATGTTTTTTTGCCACCACTAAATTACTAAAAATCAGCGATATGTACAACTTTTATGTATAAATATTTTTAATATTTAATTCAACCAACAAGTATACGACACTCTTCAATATGCTATCCTAATAGAATAACACAAACATTATAACCCAATACTGGAATTCAATTTCTCAACGAATCGCATAATCTTTGTGTAAACCACTTTGCTTCTTCTGGGATTAAATGATTTCCATCAAAAGTCCTATATGTCCCAGACTCTTGTCCAAAATTATAATATTTTACACAATATTTCACGGACAAGTCATTCATCAAAGAATCAAAAGAAGGCATATACTCGCATTCATACTCATACATATCTGTAGAAGTAGGGACCCTAACAAGAACTACCCTGCCATATTGTTTTAGTTTTTGTATCGTGTTTTTAAGGTATCCCATTCTATGATCGGACAACTTACTTTTTGCAAATTCAGATTTATAGCCTTTAAGTTTTAATTTTGTCTCTACTTTTTCGGTTTCTTTATCATACAATCTCAAATTCTCATACCATCCATCCTCGTGCAAACAAAAAGTTTTACTCTCAATATGCAACAAAACAAGCAAATATCGCCATGGCTTTACGTCCATCTTGTATATATATTCATAATTTGGAGAAGATGTCACATCATTAATCTCCGAAAGCCTTGTCGATGGAATAATCTCTTCACCATCATCTGAAACTCTTGCAGAAATAGAAAAGGGATCAACAGTCAGCACAAACAACCCATTATTACTCGTTGTATCCAATTTCTTGCATATACTATTATAATAATCCTCGCCCCAAGGAGAATCCGCTATAGTAAAACTATAATTAAACACATTATTATAACCATTCTTTTCGAAAACACTAGGGACAAGTCCCAATGATGAACGAGATGTTCCAAGTATCATCGAAGATTGCCTTGGTGACGAAATCCGCATATAATAAGGATCAATATATCCATTCAGCCAAAATAGGAATGAAAATCCTATGAATAGTATAGGAATGACAAGTATAACCAGCAACTTTATAAGAAACCTACGCATACACTTAAAATTGGAAATAAATAAATTGGGCAGGATTAGCTCCAAACATTAATATGAGAAATATCAACAAGTAGTAAATACCAACCCTAGCAAGCAATGATTTAGAATCAGACAAATCCAATCCATGTGCCTTATTTCTATTGTGCCATTCAATTAGAAGCATGAAAACTATAAAAATGATTACTTTCAACATAGGCTTATATTGAACCGTTATGTCCTTTCTAAAATCAAAGAAAGAAGAATCAAACATAGCGGAAAAATACTGCAATGCATCTCCTATAGTTTCCGAACGGAATATTACCCAACCAAGAACAACCAAAACAAAAGTCAGCAACATTTGTCCGATTTCTTTTACCGTCGGCAATATTTTCCCAGACGCTACGACGTCCATATTCTTTCTGTTCCTGCCAAGCAATATCAAAGGCATAAAAAGAATAGCATGAAATGCACCCCACGCAATAAAAGTCCAATTCGCACCATGCCAGAATCCACTAACCAAAAATATAATAAAGGTGTTGCGAATGACCTTGACTTTTGACACACGACTACCACCCATAGGAATATACACATAATCCCTAAACCAAGTAGTAAGAGAAATATGCCATCTACGCCAAAATTCCGCAATATCACGACTGAAATACGGCACATTAAAGTTTCGCATAAGCCTTATGCCAAACAATTTAGCCACACCTATCGCAATATCAGAATACCCAGAGAAATCTCCATATATTTGAAACGAGAACAATATAGCCACGATAAATAAGGTTGCTCCGTTTACAGTAGCATAATGAGAAAATATATTGTTGACAATATCAGCACAACCATCAGCAACAACTACTTTTTTGAAAAGTCCCCACAATATCTGCCTACATCCATCAACTGCTGTGGCATAATCAAATTCGCGTTTTTTCAAAAACTGAGGCAACAAGTTTGTCGCCCTTTCAATTGGTCCTGCAACTAACTGGGGGAAAAACGATATGAAAGCAAAGAATGCTACAATATCCTTGGTCGGTTCAATCTTATGCCTATAAACATCAATCGAATAACTTAATGCCTGAAATGTATAGAACGATATGCCTACTGGCAGTATGATATTTAACAAGATTCCATCCGAAGACAAACCGAAGAGTGTTGCTAATTCTGTTGCGAAAAAATCATAATATTTGAATGTTGCCAGAATGGCAAGATTTATAACAATATTGGTTGCAGCTATTAGTTTCCGTTTTCTTACAATTTTGGGATTAACATAATAGCGTTCACAGGTAGCTTGCTGCACATCAACACTATGCATCAAAATGCCACTTAGCCAAGAACACACTGATGTAAGTGCTATTAGCAATAGGAAACGCCAATCCCACCATCCATAAAAAACATAACTTGCCACAACTACGAAAGCATTCTGCATCATCAATTTATGCTTGCTCTTCCCAAGAAACTTGTCAAAAACAAACCAATATAGCAAGAACACTATTGGCAAAAAAATAAGGAATTCTATAGAATTAAACAACATAACTCGTTAACATTTTCAACATCTTACCCACATTAAAACATTTTTTCACATTAGAATCGCCAAACTCCACTATCTGCCATCTTTAAAGTTTTTTAAAACAATAAACTTTTCACCAGTTTTCTCATCTGCAAATTGCTTTTCGATGTAAGGAACTATAGCTTCTGGCATTTCACATTTTTTACTCAGATAGACAAACCGGCATGCATGCAACTTCATAAAATCAAA